>CAMIVJ010000323.1 GCA_946401765.1 uncultured bacterium
GGGCTTTCCAGCGCCGCGCTTGCGCCTGTGGCTATTGGCCAGGGAGCGCTGCATCTTACGCCGCTTGGAGTGGCGTTATTCACGGCGGCGGTGGCGAACGACGGTCTCATGCTCGAACCAACGCTCGATCCGCGTGCGAAGCCTGCGCTGCGGGCTCGTCCGTTTTCGATTCAGGCGGCCGCGCGTATGAAGAAGATGATGCGCGCCGCCGTGAGGAACGGAACGGGCAGGCCGTGCGAGATCGCCGGGCTTGACGTGTGCGGAAAGACGGGCACCGCGCAGACTGACCGCGGCAAGGACCATTCCTGGTTCACCTGCTTTGCTCCCGAGAAGGCGCCGCGCATCGTCGTAACGGTGGTGGTAGAGCATGGCGGGTTTGGTGCATCGGCTGCTCTACCTGTTGCACGGGCTGTACTAATCGAAGCCGATAAGTCGGGGCGCTTGAGATGATCCATTACGACAGACATGATTTTTTTGTGAAAGAAATGTCAGAACGAGTCAAGTCGTTCTCCTATACGGTTGTGCAAGAAGCACGGAAAGAAGGAAGTGAAATGAAGATGAGGAGACTTTTTGTGATGGTTCTCGCTGCGGCCGCGTGTACCGCATGCTTTGCTCGCGGAGGGCTTTGCGGCGGCGGCGGTTTTCGTGGTGGCTTCCACGGTGGCGGCTTCCATGGCGGCTTCCGCGGGTGTGGTCCGCGTATCGGCTTCCACCATGGCGGATATCACCATGGCGGATGGGGCCATCGTGGCTGGGGATGGGGCCTGGGCGGCTTTACCGCCGGCGTCGTGGCTGGATCGCTCGCGCGTGGCTGGTACGGCGGGTACGGCTATTATGGCGGATATGGCTATAGACCCTACTATGGTGGCTACTATGGCGGGTATTATGGCGGCTACAGCCCGTACTATGGCGGATACTATTCCGGTTGCTATGCGCCCACGGTCTATTCGGCCGGATATGTGGCGCCTGTGGTCTCTACGCCCGTGGTGACGAGCCCGGTGGTGACGGCGCCGGTGATCACAAGCCCTGTCGTGACCACGCCCGTGGTGACGACGACCATCGCCGCTCCGGCAGCGTACTACTGCGGCTGGTAAGCTACTTGGAGAAGTAGACCTGGGGCATGTTCGGCTTCTTCACGCGGATGACGCCGATCTGGTACCAGGGCTGCTTGATGTTGCGGAAGACCGTCTTCATGCGCAGGAGCGAGGTCTTGGGCATGATGAGCACGAAGCCGATGCCCATGTTGAACACGCGGTACATCTCGTCGTGATCGACCTTGCCCTGGCGCTCGATGAAGTTGAAGATGGTGGGAACTTCCCAGGTGGTGCGGTCGATCTCGCACATGGTGGCCTTGGGCAGAACGCGCGGGATGTTGTCCTGGAAGCCGCCGCCCGTGATGTGGGCCATGCCGTTGATCTTGATCTTGTTCTCGAGGAGGCGGCCGACGGGCTTGAGGAAGCTGCGGTGGACGGTGAGAAGGGCTTCGCCGATCGTCTGGCTGGTGCCGGGGAGCTTGTCGAAGGGGGACATCTGGCAGATGTCGAAGAACACCTTGCGGGCGAGGGAGTAGCCGTTCGTCTGGAGTCCGCCGGAGGGAAGGCCGATCACCACGTCTCCGGCGCGGATCGACTGGCCGGATACGAGCTGGCGGCGTGAGACGGTGCCTACGATGGTGCCAGTGAGGTCGTATTCTCCGGCGGGGTAGAGGCCGGGGAGTTCAGCGGTCTCGCCGCCGAGAAGGGCCATGTTGTTCTCCTTGCAGGCCTTGCAGAGGCCGGCGACGATCTGCTGGAATACGGAGCCGTCGATCTTGGAGGCGCCAACGTAGTCCATGAAGAAGAGGGGGCGCGCGCCCTGAACGAGGATGTCGTTCACGCAGTGGTTCACAATGTCCTGGCCGACGGTGTCGTGCTTCTTCATCATCACGGCCACTTTGAGCTTGGTGCCGACGCCGTCGGTGGAGGAGACGAGAAGAGTGTCCTTGGGGCTGCCCTGGGGAAGACGGCAGAGTCCGCCGAAGGAGCCGATGCCGCCCACCACGTTCACGGTCTTTGTGGCGTTCACCATCGTCTTGATCGCCTTGAGGGCGTCCATTTTGACGTCGATGTTGACGCCAGCTGCGGCGTAAGCGGATTTCTCGGCGGGCTGCATAGGGGTGGTCACGGTGTTCTCCTTTTGGGATTCCATTCTTGTCGAAATGTCCATAAATTATATCAAATTTTTTTTTCTAAATCAACCCCTTGACTACAAACCGAAAAATTGATACACTAACTCACTTGACAAACCAGCATATAATAGAATTGTACTCCGAAGGAGTCTAGAGCAATCATGGCAGTTAAGAAAAACGTCCAGTCGCGCGCATCTGCAAAAGGGGCGAAGAAGGATTCGTCGCCGTCTGGAGGCGCGAAGCGGCAGAAGGCTGATAAGGCGTCAGTGGGTGCGAAGAAGCCGGTGAAGAAGGCGTCCGAGAAGAAAAAGGGCGAGAAGAAGGCTGAGCGTGCCGGTCGCAAGGACGAGAAGGATCTTCGTGACGAGTTTTTGGCGGGCGACGACCTGGCGGAGGGGTCGCTTGGCGACGACGCCGACGAGCGTGAAACCGAGGCCCGCTTTGTCGACGCGACGCCCGAGGACGAGGCAGAGGCGGAGGCTGCTGAGGCCGAGGCGCGCGATCTCGACATAGAGAAGGTGGCCGACGAGGCGCTGGAGGTGGAGGAGCACTCTCCTGCCGACGCCGCCGATGTGCCAGAGGCGGCCGACATCGACGATCTTGGATTCGACGACCTCATGCCCATGCCGTCCTCCGCCTATGGCGACGACTTCGACCCCGCGGAGATGACAGCATTCATGGGACAGGGCGTGCTGGGAATCGAGGAGCGCAATGCCGTCATCCAGGAGGTGAAGCAGCGTGCCGAGAAGAACGGCGGCTACGTCACGTGGGACGAGCTCAACCAGATCGTGCCCGCCACCGTGCAGGACGAGAACACCACCGACGAATACCTTTCCATCCTCCAGCAGCTCAACGTGGCCGTGATCCGCGCCGAGGAGGTCGACGCCTACATCGCCAACAAGGACAAGCGCGGCGACAGCCGCTTCGCAGCCGCCCGCACGCAGGAGCTTTTCGACGACCCCATCCGCATGTATCTCCACCAGATGGGCCAGGTGCCGCTGCTCACCCGCGAGCAGGAGGTGGACATCTGCCAGAAGATCGAGGAGGCCGAGGCGAAGACGAAGGACATATTCAACCGCTTCGCGTTCGCACCTTCGATGTACTCCAGCCTGCTCGACAAGCTCGAGGGCATGCAGGAGCGCTTCGACCGCGTCGTGACCGACAAGTACGAGGACAACCGCGACGCCTACATGGAGCAGCTGCCAGTATACAGGCGCATTCTTGCGGAGATGAGCCGCGTGATGACCGACGCGTACGCCAAGTACCAGGCCGTGACCTGCAACCGCAAGTCAACCCAGGCACAGATCCGCGGCGCGGAGAAGACCGTGCAGAACGCGCGCGCCAAGCTGCGGCAGGCTTTCGACGACCTCAATTTCAAGCAGAAGGTGCTGGAGACGCTCTGCATGGAGGCGAAGGACCAGATATACCTTCCCTACAAGCACGAGCTCGCCGTGAAGCAGACGCTGCTCGGCAAGCCCAAGTCCAAGAAGCGCGAGGCCGACCTCGACGCCTGCCGCAAGAAGATCGCGAGCCTAGAGGCGAAGTTCGGCATGCCCCCCGAGGAGTTCCTCGAGACTTTCGGCTATATGCTGAAGATTCTCTACGAGGGAATCGACGCTCGCCAGCGCATGGTGGAGGCGAACCTCCGCCTCGTGATCTCGATAGTGAAGAAGTACGCCAACCGCGGGCTCAGCTTCCTCGACCTCATCCAGGAGGGCAACACCGGCCTCATGAAGGCGGTGGAGAAGTTCGAGTACAAGCGCGGCTACAAGTTCTCGACGTACGCGACGTGGTGGATACGCCAGGCCGCGACGCGCGCGATCGCGGACCAGGCCCGCACGATCCGCATCCCCGTGCACATGATCGAGACGATCAACAAGCTCATGCGCGTGCAGAAGAAGCTCATCC
>CAMIVJ010000324.1 GCA_946401765.1 uncultured bacterium
TTGGTGAAGGTGGGCGAGAATTCGGGAAACATGGACGAAGGACTTGACTACGTGGGGGAGTATTACGGCGACGCGCTCGAACGCAGGCTGGACCTGCTGGGCAAGTTGATCGAACCGGCGCTGATCGTCGTTGTGGGCGGCATGGTCGCCTACGTCTATATCGCGTTTTTCATGGGCATGGCCGCGATGAGCGCGGCGGCAAGGTAAATGAAAAGTGTAAAGGATCAAAAGAATGAACGACAAGCTGAAAACCGCATATCGAGCCTCGTGTCTCGTGTCTCTCGTCCTCGTCGCTTCAGCGCCGGCGGCAACGAACGTGCCGCCGCTGCTGCGGCCGGTCACGCTGAAGGATGACGACGGGCGAGCCGAGCAAAGCCTCGTCGATCCATTCCGCCGTCGGGGCGCGGACGATGCCATAGGCGAAGATGCCGAACCTGGCGAGGACGGCCTCATGCGCACGACAATGGGCGAGATTTCGAGCGAGTTCCGAATTCTCGCGATCACGATCCCGCAGGACACCAACACGCCGCGCACGGCGCTCATCCAGTTCTACTCCTCGGACGAGCCGATCCTCGTCCACGAGGGCGACCTCGTGCGCGTGGATCGCCTCGGCGCGCACGGACGCAACGGGAGGGCCGCGCCCCGTCGCGTCCGCACGGCCACAAACGGTAGGGCGGTCGCCCCGCGACCGCCGCAGCGTTCGGCCCCTTCTGCGCGTAAAGGCAGCCTCGCCGACCTCGATCTGGAGGATCAGCTCAAAAAATACGTCTTCTACCTGAACGTGAAGCACATCGAACCGACCTACATCGAAGTTTACCACAACAAGAAGCGCCCGGACGAGACAATCCGGCTCAATTGGTAGGTGAAATACGACAAGCCCTCCGTTCAGTCTCACGCAGAGGCGCAGAGAGCGCAGAGAATCAAGAAATTAATGGAAATGAAAACCATGGATAGAACAATTCCCGAACGGCTTCTCGGCCAACCAATGAGGGCAATCAAGTCCCATGTCTCGCGTCTCGCGTCCCTCGCCCTTCTGATGTTGGGCACCGCAATGCAGGAAGCGACGGGAGCGTCGCTTCCCCGAAGCGAGCCAGCGAATCGGGGAAGCGGCACTCTTGCCGCTTCCTATGCCAATCCCCTCATCTCGTCCTTCATGTTCCGCGACGCGCCCATCGAATATGCGATGAGCATGCTCGGCGAGACGTGGGGACGACACATCGTCGTGAACGACTCCGCGAAGCAGACGTCTGTTCGCACGTTCCTGAAGAACATCGACTGCCAAGGCGCCCTCAAGGCCATCTGCCACGGACACGGCCTCTGGTACCGCGAGGATCCCGAAAGCGGAATCATCTACGTGCTCACGCTCGATGAATTCACGAAAGGCGACGCCTTCTCCGAAAAGAAGTTCGTGGAGGTCGTCACGCTCGTCTATCCACGTTGCGAGGACATCGCCGCCGCCGTGCAGGAGGCCTACCGCGACATGGTGATCTACTACGCGCCGGACCAGGACGACGACGACGAGATCGGCGACATCTCCCGCGCACTCGAGCGCATGGACGAGCTGGCCGACCGTTCCACGATCGTCGAGGGGGACGGCACCTCGACGCGTTCTTCCTCACGTTCGTCCGGCCGCGGACGTTCCAACAGTCGGCGCAACCAGCAGAGCCAGCGCGGCATGGAGAACGTGCGCCGCTATTACGACGACATCGAACGGATCGACAAGCGCAATTCACAGGTCGAGTTCCTGCCGAAGGAGGCTGCGCCAGACGGAACCGCAGCCGACGGCGCGCCCCGCACGCTTCGTCCCAGCATGGTGTTCATGTCCATCGTCCGCCGCTCGAATTCCATCGTGCTACGCTCCTCCGACCGCGAGATGCTCGGCCAGATCAAGGACATGATCGGCAAGCTCGACATCCCGCGTGCGCAGGTACTGCTGGAAGTGCGCGTGCTGCAGCTCGACATCTCCGACGCGAAGGACAGGGAGCTCGGATTCCTGCTGAACGGCGACAGCCACACGTACGGCTCCGCAGCCGGCGGATTCAGCAAGAACATGTCCGTTGGCGACCTCGCCTACGACATATCCGGATCCCGAACCGAAGGCAACTACACCTACACGATTCCCTCGGGAACCAAGCACAACGAGTTCGGCGCGTTGAACATCGCGGAACAGGCCCTCTATCCCAACCACTCCATCTTCCAGCTGATGAACAAGCACTACCAGGTGCGCCTCAACATGCTGGACAGCCGCGGGAAGGTGCGCGCGCTCGCCACGCCCAGCCTGATGGTGGCCGACTACGAGGCGTCGCGCATCTTCCTCGGCACGACGCGCTACGTGCAGACCGGCTTCACCGCCGGCACGTCGCTCGTGAGCGACGGAATCGGCTCGAACACCGACACCATCTCCAACTTCGAGGAGCGCAACATCGGCACTGCGCTCGTCATCACGCCGAAGGTCCATTCCGACGGCACGGTGACGCTCCGCATCATGCAGGAAAACTCCACCGCCCAGGAAGAGCGGGCCGTCAATACGTCGTCCGGGACATTCTACGAAACACCTATCAAACGCGAGACGATCACCTCCTCCATCGTTGCGAAGGACGGCGAGACGATCGCCCTCGGCGGGCTGATGCAGCATGAAGAGAGCGAATCGCTCTACAAGATTCCGTGGCTGGGCGACATCCCGTACCTCGGCGCGCTCTTCCGGCACAAGGCGAAGAACGCGAGCGACTACGAGTTGGTGGTGCTCATCAAGCCGACCGTCGTCCTCACACCCGCCGGGGCGAACAAGGCGACGCTGGATTTCCTGCGCGACAACGTGCAGGACAGGCGCAACCTCCACGAAGTCTTCGAGCAGACGCGCGGACAGCGCCGGTCCAATGCCGAAAAAGCACTCGCCGAGCCGAATCCCGAAGGCACGAACACAGTCATGAACGCCTACGAAGACATCAAGTGGATGCCAACGACTGCAAACGGTCTGCGCAAGTCCCTCCTGGAAGATGTTGAAGGCCAAGACAAGAAGGATGCTTCAGGAGAAGCAAAGAACGAATGACCGATGAAGTGTTAAACCCTCTTTTCGAGCGGATGGTGCTCGAGGACGCCTCGGACCTGCACTGGTGCGAGGGCGAGCAGCCGTGTCTGCGCGTCCATGGTTACCTTCGTCGGCTTGGTTCCCCGTCCGCGCTCAAGGGCTACTCCTTCGCAGACCTCACGGAACGACTGATCGGACGCGACGGCTTCACGGCGTTCAGAACGTCCCGAGAATTTGACGGCGCGGACACGACGGTCGGCGACCGCCGCATCCGCATCAACGTGTACTTCAAGCTCGACCGCATCGCATGGGCCATCCGACTGCTGCCGAACCGGTTCTTCGCCTTTGACGAGCTGGGGTTGCCGATTTCGCTTCTCGAAGAAATCTGCGCGATGAAGCAGGGCCTCGTCCTCGTGACCGGCGCAACGGGCAGCGGCAAGACCACGACGCTCGCCAGCATCCTCGACCGCATCAACAAGACGCGCGAGGAGCACCTCTTCACCATCGAGGACCCGGTGGAGTACCTGCACGTCTCGGCGAAGTGCCTCGTCTCTCAGCGCGAAGTGGGGCACGACACGGAAAGCTTCCACAACGCCCTGCGGGCAGTTCTACGCGAAGACCCCGACATCGTGCTGTTGGGCGAAATGCGCGACCGCACGTCCATGGACGCCGCGCTGACTCTCGCCGAGACCGGACACCTTACGTTCGCGACACTGCATACATCCGGCGCGGCGGAATCCGTTTCGCGCCTTATCAGCGCGTTCGACGCGATGGAACAGCAGCAGGTGCGCGAACGGCTGGCGGCAAACCTGAAAGTGGTGATCACCCAGCAGCTCGTTCCATGGAGCGACCGCACGGGACGCTCGCTCTGCGCGGAGATCATGACATCCACCAAAGCCGTGCAGGCGTCGATACGCGACAAGAAGGAACGCCAGCTCTCCTCGCTCATCGAGCTCGGCGGCGAACACGGCATGGTCACGATGAACGGCTCGCTCATGGCACTCGTGCGCCAGCGCCGCATCACGCTTTCCGAAGCCCTAC
>CAMIVJ010000325.1 GCA_946401765.1 uncultured bacterium
ACTCGGCGGCGAGGCGCGGCACGCAGTTGCGGCGCGCGGTGAGCAGGTCGCCCTGGACGGTGATCGTGGTCTCGGCCTTATGGACGCGCTTGGCGAGCAGGACCTTGCTGCGGTCCTTGTCCAGCACCGTCACCTCAATCGTGGCGAAGCACCTGTACTCGCCCGCGCGCATTCCGTGCCCGCGGTCAAATGCGATTGGGCGGAAGTCGACCTTCGTCACGCGCCCCTGCACCTCTATCGACGAATCGCCGGAGCGGCGGATGGAGAACGTGCCCTCGCGCTGGAATTCGCGCAGCGTGTACTGCGTGGTGATCGGGCCGAGCTCTGCGAGGTTGGTGGAGTTCTGGAACTCTGGCACCGCCACGGTGCGGATCTCCTCCGGCACGCGCGACGTCCAGCGGTAGTTCGCGCAGCCCGCCGCAAGAAGAGCGGCTGCCGCGGCAATGAACGCAAGATGTTTCATCGTGAAGACCTTCATTTGCTCGTTTCCTTCCTGGGGGCGGCGGAGAGCTCGGCGATGCGCGCGCGAGCCTCGTCGGCATGGGGCGAAGCGGGATGCTCCTTCAGGAAGAGCTCCCACGCGGCAAGAGCGGCGTGCGGCGTGCGACGGCGGGAGTCGTACGACTTCGCGTTCTTGTATGCGGCCTCGTCCATGTACTTCTCAAGCTCCTCGAGCCAAGCCTTGAGCTCATCCATCTGCTCGATGTCGGGATATCGCTTCATGGTCTGACGCAGGAAACCCCTCGTCTCGTTGCAGCGCACCATGTTGTAGGCGAGGCGCCTGCACAGCCACATGCGCGCTCGCGCCTCGCGGTATGCCGCAGTGCGCGTCTCGATGCGCAGCGGGTATTTGGTGGCAATCGCCTCGTACACCTTCACGGCCTCCTCGTACTGGAGATCCTCCTCTCGGATTTCGGCGATCTTCAGCATGGCCTCGGGCACGTACGCGGCGCCAGGAGCGCGGCGCACGATGGACTCGTAGTTCCGGCGTATCTGCGTGTTCGAGAGGAACGAGAACCCAAACCAGGTCTTCCTCTTGTCGCGCATCGTATTCACGAGCTTGTAGCCGTACTCCACCAGCTCGAGGTACGGACAGTCCCGCGCGTAGAAGTCAAACAGGTACTCAAGCTGCTCGAACGCCTCCTCGTAGTCCTCCTGTTTATTCGCCAGCATCAACGCCATGCGCAGCTGCGCCTGCGGCGCCTCCACGGAGGACGGCCATTCGCGCACGAGCGCGTCGCACGCCCTCACCGCGGCTGAGAAGTCCTCTGCCGCCTCAAGCTCCTTAGCGTATGCGTACTGCTCGGCGGGAGTATCCTTCTTCGCGCGCCTCCACCACAACCAGCTCGGCTCGTGGCGCTGGGGCGACTTCATCTCGTCGAGATCGTCGAAGCCCGGATACGCGTCTGTGGCGTATGGCGAATTGCCCCCCGGCGACGCACCGGCCATAGTCCTCTGCTGCTGGGCCTGCGCTAGTGCGCAGAGCGCCACTGCGGCAATCAACAAGATTCTCTTCATTTTTCCAATGCTCTCCTTCGGCTTCACTTTGTGAAGAAGTCGATTATCATGGTCTGGCCGGGATCGGCCCCGTGCGGGTGATGTCCATACGCGGCGCGCTCATGCACCTCGATCTTGCCATTCGCGGCCTTGAACGCCGCGGCGAACGGCCTGCAGTTGTGGTCAGGCGGAACGACGTCGTCCTTGCCGCCGTAGAGCAGCAGCACGGGAATTCCCGCACGCGCCACCGCTTCCGCCATGTTCACGGGCATGCGCTTGTCTCCGCTCCAATTGTCGTCCTTGGGCCTGGTGGCGAACCACGATCCAATGCCTGCCGCCGACTTGGCCGCCCTGAATTTAGTGAACGACAGGAGCGGCGCGTCGAGGTATATCTTCCCCACGTTCTCGGGATGCGCCGCCGCGTAGCGCACCGAAAAGAAGCCGCCCCAGCTCATGCCGATGAGGTTTGCCTTCGGCGCGAAGCCGAGCGTCTTCACGAGATAGTTCTGGAACTCGGCCGCATCCGCGATGCCCTTTTCGTCCATGCGCGTGGGATAGAGGTCGATCGTCACGTGGTGAAAGCCGCGCTTCAGAAGGTCGGGCACGCCGGTGCGGGGCACGAACGCATCGGCCCACTGCATCGTCCACGTCCAGGGCTTTCCGGCTAGCGGCGCCACGGATGGCTCCACCACCCAGGCGGTGCGCCCCTTGAACGAGAACTTCGTGCGCTTGTGGCCGTACCACATGTCCTGGCCAAGCACCTTGTGGTCCTTGGCGATGACGTTGCAGAGCGACGTTCCTGCCGTCTCGGCGAATGCGAGCGACGCCGCAAGCGCCGCGATCGTGAATGCAGCGAGTCTAGTCTTCATCATCATCCCACCTTTACCTTTCCGCGCTTCGCGAGATCGTCGGAAGTGATTGCGTCCAGCGCGTCGATGAACGCGGCAGGGAACGCGCCGAGCGTCTTGCCCTTCGCGACCGCCATCTCTCCCGCCACCGACACGACGAGCGACGCCGCAAGCGCGCTCTCCCAGCGGGCGCGTCCGCCGAGCGTCCCCAGAAACGCCGCGGCCACTGCGCCCTGCACGCTTCCCACGCCGTTCACGCGCGCCATCAGAGGCGAACCGTTGCACACGGCCACGAGCGGCGCGCCTTCGGCGGCAACGTAGTCCACCGCGCCGGTCACCAGCACCGCGGCGCGCGTCACTCCCGCGAGACGCGGCGCGGCCTGCATCACCTCGTCGCTTGAGATCGTGGACTCGACGCCGCGGCCCGCAGTCTCGGCGCCCGCGAGAAATGCGATCTCGGAGGCGTTTCCGCGGATGATCGACGGGAAGCGGCGCATGAGCTCCTTCACCGTGAAGGTGCGCAGCGGCAGCGCCCCTACTCCCGCAGGGTCTAGGGCCCAGGGGCGGCCGAGCGAGTTCGCGTGCGACACCGCCGCGCGCATCGCGTCAGCCTGCGGCTTGGTCACCGTGCCCACGTTGACGAGGATCGAATCGGCCGACGACGTGAACTGCGACGCCTCGCCCATGTCCTCCACCACCACGCTCGTCGCGCCCAGCGCCAGAAGCGCGTTGGCGGTGAAGTTGGACGACACCGTGTTCGTCATGCACTGCACGAGCGGACGCTTCGCGCGCAGAGCTTCGAGGGCTTCCGCCGCCGTCTTCAGCACAGACGCCGCCGTGACCCCCGCTCTCTGCTCGGGCGCCTTCTTCTTCCGGATGATGATCTCATCTCCGTCGATGTCGTCGCTCACTCTGCAAATTTCCTCTGCCATCTCTCAATCCTCCTTCCGCGGCATTCCCAGTACGCCGCAACGTCTGCCGATATAATACGATAATCTGATTGATTCGTAAACGAAATTCTTCGCCCCATCCACTGCTTTCGCAAGCGGCGCGCCACGCGCAAGCTCCGCCGCGAGCGCCGCCGCAAGCGTGCATCCGGTGCCGTGAGTGGAGACGGGGCGCTTGATCACAGGGCGGGAGAAAGCGTGCACGCGCCTCCCGTCGAAGAGCACGTCCACCGCTGCGCGCTCCCCCTCGCCGCGCCTCGCGGCGCCTCGTTCAACCGCGTGCCCGCCCTTCACCAGCACGGCGCAGCCGAACATCCGCGAAAGCTCCTTCGCGGCGGCGGAAACGTCCGCCGCGCTCTCAATCGGCCGCCCGAGCAGCACCTCGGCCTCCGGAAGATTCGGCGTGATGATAGTCGCAAGCGGAAGGAGCAGTTGTTTCATCGCTTCGACGGCGTCCTCCGCAAGCAGCCTCGCGCCGCTCGTCGCCACCATCACCGGGTCGATCACCTTCTTGACGCGCGGACGCGTACGCAGACGCGACGCCACGGCCTCGATCGCCTCCGCCGTGCCTAGCATGCCCGTCTTCAGCGCACGCACCGCATACATCTCGAATATGGCGTCGAGCTGCGCGGCGATGAAGTCTGGCGGCACCGGCATTATGGCCCTTACGCCGTCCGGGTTCTGCGCGGTGAGCGCCGCGAACGCGGCAAGCAGCAGCTTTATTAGAAGCTCCATGTTCT
>CAMIVJ010000326.1 GCA_946401765.1 uncultured bacterium
GTCATCCACGACCGGCTCGCGAGGTTGTAGGGATGCGGCGAGGTGTTGTGCGCGTGGTTGTCGTGGCAGTACATGCGGTTCACGAAGGTGTCCACGCCGCTCACGCTGAAGCCGCTCGAGCACTGGTACGACTCGCAGTCGCGCATCACGACCCACCGCGCGTGGCGTCCAGACACCGCCACGCCCGCCTTCCAGCCGCCCGACGCGCCCGGCTCGTCCCACCATTCGGGGATGCCGTGCGAGTTGAAGCGGTACAGGCCCTCGATGTGGTGCGCAAGACAGCGCTCGATGAGAACATGGCCGTCGCCGGGACGCGAACACTCCACCGTGAAGCCCGAGCCCGCGTTGCAGAACACGAGGTCACGCACGGCGAGATAGGCAGCGCCCCATACCCATCCGCATCGGTCGTTGAGGTGGCGGCTGCGGCTGATGATCGGACGCATCCCCTCGCCGTACGCGCCGATCTCCGCCCAGTTCTCCGCCGAACCGCGCGCCGCGAGGCGCAGGTCGCCGTTGAACACGCACCCGCGTCTGAGCAGCAGACGCTCTCCCGGGCCAAGCTCCATCCCCTCCGCGTTCCTGAACGTGCGCCATGCGGTCTGCGGCGCAAGGCCGTCGCGCGCATCGTCGCCGTTGGCGGAATCGACGTACCACGTGCGCGTGGGCCTGACGGACGGATTCCACGCCTTCGCCGAATAGTCGGGATCCTCCGCTGGCATGAACACGACGCGCTTCTCGGCCTTCGCGACCGTCTTCCCGTCGCACTCGACCGCGAACTCGAGGAACGCGAGGCCGTTCGTTCCCGCATCAACGCGCCACTGGAGCGGACGCGCCTCTCCCTCGTCCAACAACGCGAGCTCGATGCGCGCGGGCGTTGCCTCCACGCCGTCCCTGCCTTTCGCCACGACCGCGCATCGCCCCATCCCCGCGCCGACGTTGAGGAGGTCGACATTCAGCGTGGCGGGCGCGCCAACGCGCGGCATCAGTTCCTGCGTGCGGAACATGCCGAATGAGACGAGCGGACTCCGCTCGTTGCGGATGCGCAGATCGGTTACGGACACCACGCCTTTCGTCCCTGCCGACACCGAGCCTTCCTCCCGCGAACATCTTCCCTGCCGGCGAATCGGTTCGCTCACCACGTCATCCACGTCCAGCGACACCATCTTTCCCGTCCAGCCTCCGCAAAGGCGGTAGACGCGCCCCAGCTCAATGGGCATCCGCACGGAGGTGCGCGGCTCCCAGTTTCCGTTCAGAAACACGAACAGATTGAACGCTCCTTCCGTCTCCGAATCCCTGCGGTCGTAGCGCAGCCAATACGCGTTCTTGCGATGGAGAATGGTTGTCTCGCCCTTTGGCTCGCCGAGGAACTTCGCGCTGCAGGCGATGCGTATCCCGGGCGCGAGCGACGTGTCGCCGAGTGGCGGCGCGGGCGCATCCACCACGGGATCCGCAACCGTGCCGTGGATCGGGCCTACCACGAGCGGTCCCGCGCAGCCAGGAAGCGACCCTCGGGGAAGCGGCTCTCGGGGAAGCGACCCTCGGGGAAGCGGCACTCCTGCCGCTTCTCCCAAAGTGCGTCGCCTCCGGGCCGTCGTTCCGTTCACGGTGATCCATGTATTGGTGCCATCCCATCCGGCGGAGACGTCGTACCACTTGCCCACCTTGATATCGTCCGCGCCAAGCACCGACACTCGCGGTTCTGGTCCCGTGCCGAGGTTGACGAAGAAGCTGAACGCCACTCTCTCGCGACCGCCGTCCACGCGAAGCCAGAATGAGCCCGGCGAATTCGGATGGCCTTTCTGCAGGAAGGACATCTGCCCCACTTCGGATGGGTGCGCGGCGAACTTCACGCGGCACGACATCTTGAGGCCCGGACGCAAATCGCAGCGCGGGTCGTCAGGCAGCATGCGCGCCGCCCCGTTCAGCTCATACTCCACACCGGCTACCGCCAACGCCGCTGCAGCCGCAAGAAGAGCGATTCTCGCCTTCATTTCAGTCCTCCGGCGGAAGTATTCCGTCACCCTAGCACCGTCTCAAGGCCGTCGTATGCGGCGCGGAGCATGGGCGGGAGCTCCTTGTTGATCTTCTCCGCCGGCCAGCCGCGGTACTTGACGGCGAGGTGCGTGATGTAGGCGTGCTGGCCGGGCGGCGGCGTGAAGCGGCCGTTCTTCGCGAGCATGTTGACGAAGCGCGAGACTGTCTGCACGCTCGAATGGACGAACAGGCGGAAGTCCTCGTCATTGTCGCCGTTCGTAGCCTCCATGATGAATGCTGTGAGCGCCTGAGGCCTGCGCACGTATGCGCCCGAGGCCGCAAACCGGGAGAAGTTGTCGTCCTTCACATGCGGGTCGATGCCCATCATTCGAGCGGCGTCGCCCATGAGCCCGCCAGTGTCGGTTGCGTACAGGAGGCGCGAGCTGCCCTTCTCCACGAGGTAAACGGACGTGCGTTCAAGAATGCCGTTCGTGACGCGCGAAGTGCTGTGGTTCGCCGGCACGCCCGTGAAGCGCATGCCGCACTCGACAACAGGCTTGCCGAACGGAAGGCCGATGACCTCGGGCGCTGGCAGCCCCAGCGCCGCAGCGGCCTTGCCCACCTCCTCGCGCGCAGCGTCTGCCCACGTCTCCTGCACGTACATGCGCTTTACGCCCGACTTCACCGCCGCCCTGGGGCTGTAGTGGTCGCCGTGGGAATGCGTCTGGAAAAGCACTTCGGGACGGCATCCCTTCGGCAGCATGTCGAACGCGCACATCGTGAAGTCGATGAGCACCTTGTTCTCCAGCAACACGCTCGACTGGCGGCGCGCGTGGGGATTCTTGGCCATTTCAGGCTTCCAGCCGGCGGCGCCGCTGCCGAGGAAACGCACGCGGATTCCCGACTCTGCGGAAATCGCCTGCTCTGGCGCGGATTGCACAGGCTGCGTTCCACTGGGCTTTGCCGTAGTACAGCCTGCCACGGCTGCGAGCGCGGTGGACGAAACGAGAAAGTCTCTGCGGGAAATATTGTTTTTCATGCCGCAAGTATAGCACAACCGCACGGAGAGTGGAAGCGCAAATACTAGGCCTTGACCTCGAAGCGGTGGGCGTTTGGACGAATCTCGACGCGCGAGAGCCAATCGGCCTTGCCTGTGCCGTTCGCAAATGTCATCTTCGCGGGATTCCAGTCGAAGCCCGTATCGTGCACGTAGCTCATGTGGACCAGCTGGCAGAGCACGGAAGTCCAGGGCCCCACGTGGTGGTTGGAGATCGTGTCGGTGCGGGCCGTGACGCACTCCACGAAGTTCTGCACCTGGTTGCGCGAGGCGTAGAGATGCTTCTTGAAGTCCTTCACCTTGAAGCCGAGGCGCTCCTCGGCCAACTTGATCGCGTGAATCGAGCTCATGCCGAATTCATTCGTCGCCGTGTCGATCTCCCTCTTGACGCCGTCGACGCGCTCGTCGTAGCGGCCGTTGTAGTAGGCGATTTTCTTGAGCCCGTCGAACGTGCCGCGGCTCAGGCCTTCGCGCACCTTGCGGTCCGTACCGAATCGGCCATCGCCCTCCCAGATTGCGAAGCGGCCGCGGTCAACGCAGATGACGCCGCGATCGCCGAAGAACACGGTGCCCCAGCGCGTGCCGCCAACATGCAGAAGCTCAAGTCCGTCGGCATAGACGAGACGCGCCCCGTTCTGGCGGCGGAAGCCGCGGTCCCACGCCCAGTGGCGCCCCTCGGTGCTTGCGATCACCTTGACCGGTCCCGTGCCGTCCTTGCCCATGCCCCACTGCGTGATGTCCATGTGGTGGGCGCCCCAGTCGCCGCATCCTCCGCTGCCGAAGAAGTCGTCTTCGCGCCAGAAGCCCGGGAAGAAGTTGTGGACTCCGCGGGGGGCTAGCTCGTCGGAATACGGTACGTCGGGCGCAGGGCCGATCCACATCCTGAAATCGCAGTCTGGGTTCGGCGCGCCCTCGCTCTCCCACTTCTTGAAGTCCTTGTAGGGACGGCGCGGACACGCCGGGCCGCCAAACTGGTTCTCCACGTACTTGACCTTGCCT
>CAMIVJ010000327.1 GCA_946401765.1 uncultured bacterium
GTATTTGCCGCCGTCGATTGTCCACTCGCGCCAGCCGAAGCGCTCAGCCTTGCGGTCGATGTCGCGTCCGCCCGCCGTAAGAGAGACGACGAGCGAATTGAGGTTCGGCGTCTCGGGCGTCCATTCGCGAAGCGTCCCCTTGACAACCGGAATGGACACCGTCATGGTCTTAGACGACCGGGCGGGCACGTCGACGCGTCCAAACAACTTGCCAAGCCGTGATGCCCCCTGCTCCCAGCAGGGAACGGGCGCGGAAAGGACGTCCGTTCCGGCGCGGTTGATCCAGTCGCTCACGGTCGCGCCGAGTTCCGCCCCTGCCGGCGCGTCGCCTACGTTCTCCACGGTCAAGTCCAGCTCAAGCGTATCCTTCGAGACGAGCGGCTTGATAAAGACGTCCGCGATGCGGAGCTTAGGACGCGCCACGAGCGTGACGTCCTGCCAGATGCCGATGATCTCGCCGCCCCACATCGAGCCAGCGGGAATCACACGGCGACCAACGCCCGAACGGTCCTCGAAGAGCTTCTGCCCGCGCACCCCAACCAGAAGCTCGAAGGTCTCGCCCGGCTTCGCGATGTCTGTGACGTCGGCCTCGAACGGCAGGAAAAGGTCGAAGTTTTCGGCGACCTTCTTCCCGTTGGCGAACACAACGCATTCGCCCGCCACCGCCTCGAAGCGAATGGACACGGTGCGATCCGCCTTGTACGCCCACCACGGCGGCACAGTCACGGAGCGCCTGAGCCAGCCCATCTTGTAGTCGCGCCACGCATCTGGATATGACGGGAAGTCGCGATGATCAGGTCCTTCCTGACGCCTGAGGCAGAAGTTGTTGACGTTCCAGGGGGACGGGATTCGAATCTTCACCTTGTCCCATCCATCCGCCGCAGGCGCAGGCAGTTCAGGCGGCACACCCTTGCCCTCCTTCCACTCGGCTGGCGGCTTGAAGCCCTGGAACTCCCACAGCCCGTTCAGGCACAAGTCCGAACGCACCCCCTTCTCGAGCCGGTTGACGAACCCCTCTGACGGCGCGAAGCGCCCGTTGAACCTTACTCCTTCCGCCATTGCTCCTGCGGCAATGCACAACGCCGCCAGCAATGGAAGCACTGATGTTGACACTATGCGTTTCATGTTTGCAATGTCCTTCCTTGTCGGTGTTTATTATACCATATCTGTTCTATGCGGCGGCGTGATATTTGCGTTATTTCTTTCGTGAAAAACGCGCGGATACTAGTTGATTCCGCCGCGGATTTCTGGTATCATTCCATTGTCATGGACACAGTAATATTCTTCGCATCCGCCACGCGGCATTCATGCCGCAAGCGCGTTGCCGGCGTGCAGCGGTATTTCGACAACTCCGACATCCAGGTCGTGGTTGTCGAAAGCAACTACAGCCACATAAACGTCAAGAAGGTTCTCGACTTCTGGCATCCCGTGGGCTGCATCGCCGAATGCGGCAGCGACATGGACGAATACCGCCCGGAGCTCTTCGGCAACATCCCCACCGTCTATCTCGACCGCGACCCTTCGCTCGGGCAGAAGATAAAGTTCTCCGTGAACGCAGACCTCGCCGCCTCAGCTGAGATCGCGGCAAAGGAGCTGCTTGCGCTCGGCTATGAAGACTACGCGTTCGTCGGCTTCCCGCTGCCGCTGTTCTGGTCCAAGGAGCGGGAAAACGCGTTCTGCGCGGCGATACGCCTCAACGGGCGGCGCTGCCATGTCTTTGACGGCAAGGGCAAGACCGGCACACGCCGCATCTCCGCACTCCGCGCGTGGATCAAGACGCTGCCCAAGCCGTGCGGCATCCTCGCCGCGTTCGACGGCACCGCGGAAGAGCTGCTCAACGCCTGCACGTTGGAGGGCATCCGGGTTCCGGAGGACTTCGCCGTCTTAGGCATAGACAACAACGACGAGATCTGCGAGCACACTAAGCCTACGCTCTCAAGCGTGTACCCCGACTTCGAGCATGCGGGGTTCATGTGCGGAGAGCTGCTCGACCTGCAGCTGCGCAACCCGAACGCGAAAGGCGAGACGCGGACGTTCGGCATCATCGGCGTCGTCAAACGCAAGTCCACCACCGTGGTGAAGCGGAACGACACGAAGGTGGCCGCGGCCATCGAGTTCATACGCCTGCACGCGGCCGAGGGGATTGGCGTGGGCGACGTGGCAGCGCACATGAGCTGTTCACGCAGGACAGCCGAGACTCGCTTCCTGCGGCTTGTCGGCCACACGATACAAGCCGAGATACGCAACGTCCGCATGGCCAAGGCGATTGCGCTGCTCAGAAACCCGCGCCAGACGATCGAGGGCATCGCCCATCTCTGCGGATACGACTCAGACTCCACCCTGCGCTACGCCTTCAAGGCTAAGACCGGGCTCTCGATGCGCGAGTGGCGCATCAAGAACGAGATCACGCGCCACTGAAAGCGACGGTCTCCATGAGGAACACCTTGTCGCCCACGCGCACACGCGGGCACGGGAACGTGGCCCAAGTGCCGCGCTCCGCGCGCTCAAGAGTCTCGTCGTCGCGCCGCAGCGACTCGATCTTTAGGTCCACGACGCCAGTCGTAGCGCCATGCACCTGCACATGGTCGCCCACCGAGAGCGCGCGGTCCTGTATCTGCACCTGCGCGACTCCGGCCTTGGCGAAGTAGTCGATCACCACGCCCGAATGGCGCTTCACCTCGGTGGCGAGGGAGTCCTCCTTGGCCGTGTACTGGTCCGCGCCAGGGCGGCCGAAGAAGAGTCCCACGCCAAGCTCGCGGTGGAACACCTTCTTCGTGTCCTCCACGAGACGCGATGCGAGCTCCTGCGTGAACGTGCCATCCATCACGGCGTCAAGCGCGGTGCGGTATGCGCGCACCACGGCGCGCACGTACTCAGGCTTGCGGGCACGGCCTTCGATCTTGAGGGACGCCGCTCCCGCGGCGACGATCTTGTCGAGGAACGGCAGCGAGCAGAGATCCTTCGCCGAAAGGACCGTGTGCGGCGTAACCTCGAACTCCGCGTCGGCGTCGTGGAGAGGATTGCCGTTGGCGTCAGTGTATCTATCCACAGCCTTGATGAGGAACCTGCGGCGGCACGGCTGGTGGCATTCGCCTCTGTTCGCGCTGCATCCGTATGCGTCGTGCGAAAGGAAGCAGCGCCCGCTCTCGGCCACGCATTGCGCGCCATGCACAAACACCTCCACCTCCACGCCGGCGGCCGCGGCGATTTCGCGCACTTCGTCAAGCGTGCATTCACGTGCGAGCACGATGCGCGAAGCGCCCTGCTCCTTCATGAACTTCGCGGCCACGGAGTTGGAGCAGCTCATCTGCGTGGACATGTGGAACGCGGCGCCGTGCCTTCTGCACATCGCGGCAACGCCCCAGTCGGCTACGATGAAGGCGTCCACGTACGGCACTGCGAATGCGATCATCTCGTCCACCTCGGCAAGCTCGCCCTCGAACACTATCGAGTTCAGCGTGAGGTACAGCTTCGCGCCGTACTCGCGGCAGCGGCGCGCGGCCTCTGGCAACGTCTCGCACGTGAAGTTCACGCCCGAGCGCGAACGCATGTTGTACGAGCCGAGCCCAAGGTACACCGCGTCCGCGCCGGAGTCAAGCGCGGCCTGAAGCGACGTCATGTCGCCCGCCGGAGCAAGCAATTCTGGAGCATTTCTTTTCATCGATTCACCTCCATGGGCAACTCGCTGGTTCTTGAAAAAAAAGCCGCCCACAAAACGCGGGCGGCTTTTCATCAGTGGCGCATGCCTTTCAGCTATGCGCGCTCAAGATCAATCGACCTTGAAGTCCTCAGGCACCTTCGAGAAGAAGGCAGCATAGACGAACATGTAGGCAAGGCCGATGACGGGCACGATGTAGGCCCACATGAAGGCGGTGGTGAACTTGGCGGCATTCGTCACAGTGCCTGCGGCGTCGCGGGTTCCAGCGGCGAGAGCGTCGGCAATGCCGTTCTGCACGAGCGGCAGAATGCCGCCGCCAACCACCATCACCATGAAGAGACCGGATGCGGCGGCGGTGTACTTGCC
>CAMIVJ010000328.1 GCA_946401765.1 uncultured bacterium
TGCCGGCCCAGCAGTCCTCGAACTCGCACAGCAGCAGCACGCGCGGCTCCTTGCCTGGCAGCGGGATGCGCCGCACGGAGAGCGGCTTCTCGCGCGAGAGGAAGGCGACTCCGTACTCGCCGCCCTGATAGTCAATTCCCTTCGCGAACGTGGCGTGCATTCCCGTGGCCTTGGACAGCTCGGCGCACGAGTCGAGTCCGTTCACGCGCTTCGTCTTCATGTCGACTTCCTGAATGCCGGCGAAGCGCGGCTTCTCGGCCGCCACCACGCGCCCTGCGCGCGCGACGTCGAGCGTTCCTTCAAGCGTGCCGCCGTGGTGGATGTTGTACGAGACGATCGTGAACGGCGCGCCGCGCACAACGCACGTCGCGGCGAAGAATGCGGCAAGAACAAAAACTGTCTTTTTCATTTGCGATTTCTTTCTGCGGTTCAAAGGCATGAATAATCTGGCACACAGCACATCTCCCAGAGACACACTGCTGTCCATGTGGGAATATTATAGCAGATTTTGGACTCGACGGGACACAGAAGACAAAAGACCAAGGATAGAGGTGGACGATAAATTGTCAAGACATCGTAGAAACAGTATGGTTGGCAATGTATTCATCGAAGTCTTCAACCAAATATCTGTCGCCGTTCGTATGCAACGACTCGAAATAACACATAATGTAGTCGAATAAACCGCAACGCGAAAACAGTTCGACGACCGCCGCCCCGCTCATCCGCTTGGCAAGGCGATAACTCTCAATGCAGTGAATAAGAAACTTTCCCTCTCGACTCATCAGAACGCCTCCTCGGGAAACTCTATCGCACGCCCGGAAATCTCGTCGTCATACATGGCGTAGAGCGTCTCGGCACTGTAATGCCAGAGCTTGCTCGCTTCGTCAGACAATCTCGCATAGACCGTAGATCGATAGAACGACTCGGTCGCCGCCGTCTCAGGGACGCCCTTACGTTCGGCTATCAATTCGACAACAGGCGGCACGATGACCGACAGGAGCGCACTGAACCTACCCTCGCGCATCGACCACCTCCGCCCTGACAAACCTAATAAATGCCAAAGCCTTCTCCGTCTTGAACACAAGCTGATTGAATAGTTTCTTGACCTTCAAACGCTCCATCACATACGACCTTGAAATCGCCCCATTGACAAAAAGCTGAAGCGTCTCGTAAACATCATCGTTTGCGACTGGGCCGAAGACCAGATCATATTCTGGACCACAATAGAGCCCCATCCTGTGATCTGAGACAAAATCAAGCCATGCGTCGTCAACGCCAGAGAGTCGCAACGTGTCGCACAGGTCAAATGCCATATCCTCATCTATTTCAAACACGCTTACCGTGGCAGTACCGCTTCCGCGGTTGCTGGTGACGCGACGAGCAAAATCCGTAGCCTGCACGAGATTCGTCGTCGTATAGAATCCCGATCCGAAATCGAGTGTTCGATTCGGCATCAATATTTGAGGCTTCCGCACCTCAACATTACTTCCATGATAGAGTGTAATCATGTTCTCGCAGCCGCTCAGCGTGTGTAATATGTCATCTCTCCTTAGGGAAACGGGTTGCGAATAGTATACCCGATTCCCCCACTGGCTTCAAGCGGGGATTTTGAGATTGTGGCCCACAAACCTCGAAACCCAGAAACCTCAAAACTTCGAAACTTCGAAACTCACTTGAAGTCGCCTGGGGGGATCGCAACGGGCGCAAAGAGGACCTTGCCGTCCATCTTCACGCCAACGGTGTCGCCCTTGCACGTGATCTCCATGTCATACCATCTGCCAGTCTCGAGCTTGCCCGGGCATGTAACCACTTCCTTCGCGTAGCAGGTGTATCCCATCGCTTCGATCGCGTGCTGCGTGTTGCTCCAGCCGCCGATGTTCACCATGATCGTGCGGCCCGTCGATTCATGGCGCACGTGGAAGATGAAGCCCTCGCGCCCGCCGGTGCGGCGCGCCTTGAAGCGCACCGTGCAGTCGCGCCACTCGGAAGCGCCGAACGCAAGCTCCGTTGCGGTGGATCTCGCATTGTCCTGGCGAATCACGCCACCATCAACACGCCAGTTTCCGCCCTTGGACCTCTTCGACTTCGTCGGATCGGGCAGGCCCTTCCATATCACGCTGCCGTCAGCAGCCGTCACCTCGATATCCTTGTACTCGGCCGTGGCGTCCCACGTGTGCAGGGCAAAGCCGCCCCTGAGCTCGCCGCCGCCCTTCCACACGGCCGAGAAGCCGCCGTTCTCGAGACGGTCACGGTAGGGCACGCAGATGTCGCCGAACGCTCCTTCCCACGCATAGACCGTCGGACCGCGCTGATACGCCTTGCGCCCGCGGCACGCCTCCACGCGCTCGTCGGCCGTGATCTCCTGATACGGCATCGGAAGCGTCCACCCATACGAGGCGCCGCCGGCAAATTCAACCGGCTTGATCTCGCGGTAGCCATGCTCCACTTCGGGGACGACCTTGTAGAGCAGAGACTCTGCGCGGTTGGGGAAGCGCACTACCACCGTGAAGTCGGGACGCGGCGCGATGGCGAGCTCCACACGGCCACCGTCGGGATACACGGTCGTCATCTTCGCATGGTACGTCTTGCCGCCGAGCGAGATGTCGCTTTCGCAGTCCATGAAGTGGTCAACATAAAGCGTCTTGCCGTCGCGCGCGAAGGAGAAGACGGTGTCCTTGTGGCCAAGGAGCGTGCGCGGGATGTTGCCGATGCAGCACGGGCAGCCATGCCAGGGGTAGTGGCGTTCGCGTCCGTTCGGCGGATTGCGGTAGAGGAAGTTCTCGCCGTTGTTGGAGATGGAGCTCGCGACGAGGTTGTAGATGAGGCGCTCGCGCACGTCCTCTTCTCTGCTGCTGGCGTTCACGCCCGAGGCGTGACGCTCGGTGCACCAGAAGCTCATTCCGCACGCGGCGCACGCCTCGCAGTAGCCGTTGAGCGGCAGCCAGTAGTCGGGACCGAACGCCTCGCCGCTGGGATTGGCGCCCACGCCGCCCGTGATGTACTCCTTCTTGTCTATGGCATTGGCGAAGATCGCATCGGAAGCCGCAGCGAGCGGCTTGTCGTCCAGGCGGCTCGCGATGCCGGCCATCGCCGTGTAGAAGTAGCAGGCGCGCACGGCATGGCCCGTCGCTTCGCTCATCGCCTCGGCGGGCTTCTCAGTCTGGTTGTACGGATTCTTCTCGCCGCCGAGATGCTGGTGGCGCACGAAGAACTGAGCGAGGCGGGCGTACTTCGCGCCAGAGCCGGGTCCATCCCATATCTCGCATGCGTCGGCAAGGCGCAGAAAAGCATATTCGATTCCGGCGTGGCCGTTGTACCATGTGCGCTTGGGAGCCGGGCCGAAAATGGAGTCGAGATGGTCGGCGCAGCGCTTGGCCGCATCGAAGAGACGGCGATCCCTGCCCTTGGTCAAGCGCATGTGCGCCACGCCCATCTCAATGAAGTAGCCCATCACGTAGAACTCGTGGTCGTGTGGACGCGTGAAGTGCTTCTGTCCACGCAGCGCATGGAACGAGTGGATGTAACCGCTCGGCTCCTGCGCAGCGAGGAAGAGCTTGATCCACTCCTCGAGCTTCGCGCGCAGATAGTCGTTCGCCCTGCGCCATTCGGCGTCGTTGCCCGGATCGATCTCGAGCGCAAGGCAGATGGCCTCTGCGGTGTTGTACGGATACGCGTCGCTCCACGGGCAGCCCTTGAACTTGACGCTCGGCTTCTTGCCTGCGTTGAGCTCGGCCGTGGCCACGAGGTTCAGCAGCTCCTCGCCGCGACCGCCCTTCTCCATCTGGCGGATGCAGTGCGGCAGCCACTTTATCGCCAGCTTGCGGTATTCGGCGCGCCAGAACCCGCCCACCCTCATCTCCTGCTGCGGCACCTGCAGAAGCACGCGCATGTCGCCCGAAGGCGCGTACGGAGCCACGGCGAAAGCGGCTGCGGTAGCAAGAATTGTCATTGTCATTGCAAGCTTCAGTTTCATCTCAGTGTCCTTT
>CAMIVJ010000329.1 GCA_946401765.1 uncultured bacterium
TCTCCAACTGCTGCTATGACGAGGACGCGATGACGATGATCAATGCGGCGCACGCGGGCATCCTCGGCGAGCTCGTGCACGGCGAGGGCTGCTATCTGCATTTCACCCGCAATTCGCGCAGCCAGGGCTTCCACGATGCCAACAGAATCTTCTCGTCGCTCGAGGCGCTTAGAAACCACACGGGAATGTGCTACTGCGTGCATGCGCTGGGACCCATCTCGCTCGCGATGAACATCAACCGCGGCGACAGGCTGGAGCATCTCGTCTCGATGGGAAGCAGGGGCTTCGCGTGGCAGATGTACGCGCAGAAGAAGTTCGGCCCGAACGCGCCGGTCTCGACGATCTCATTCGAGGCCAACGACTTCAACACCACATGCATCTACACCGCGCAGGGAAAGACCATCCTCCTCAGGCAGTGCAACGATGTGCCGATGCCGTACACGCGCTTCAACGCCATCTATGGCTTCAACGGAACGATCGAGACGCGTCCGCTGCGCGTCGCGATCGAGAAGAAGTTCGACGCAGGCACGGGGGATTTTCTGGAAGGCGCCGAGCTTGACGCGTTCCGAGCGAAGTACGGCTCGCCGCTCTGGAACAAGGATGCCGCAACGGCCAAGCGCCTTGGCGGACACGGCGGGCAGGACTACTTCATGGACTACCGCTGGGCGCACTGCATCCGCAACGGTCTTCCGCTCGACATGAACGTCTATGACTTCGCGGCGTGGAGTTCGATATTCGAGCTCAGCGAGAGAAGCGTCCGCAATCGCTCCCAGGCCCTGGACATCCCCGACTTCACCCGCGGCGCATGGAAGACCGTACCAACCGCCACCTGCATTTAACGCGAGAAAGCACATCAGGATAGCTCTTATGATTGTTCACAAATCGCAATTGTCACAATTGTTCATGAATCACAAATATCAATAATGAGAGATATGGGCTTGGAGAATGTTGCCAATGTGGAAATGTTGCCAGTTCCAATGTTGCCAATGGCCAATTGGGCATTGGAATTGGATATTGGCAATATTGGATATTGGCAACATTTGTATTTGTGGCAATGATGACATTTGTGAACAATTGGCATTTATGAACAATGAAGTCATAGGATAGAGAAGACAATGAAAAGAACACTGCTTGCAGGGATGATCGCATTGACCATGGGCGCTGCAGTCGCAGGGCCCTGGGTGAAGTACGGCGACGAGCCCGTGCTGGGCGACACGCGGCTTGGCACGTGCTTCGACATCAACGTGGTCACGAACGGCCCCGCGCCTTACACGATGTACTTCTCGTGGCGGCCGAGGAAGTCCATCGCGCTTGTCAGGAGCAATGACGCCCTCACCTGGACGCAGGAGCCCGAGTTCTGCCTGCGCGAAAACCCCGCAAGCGGCTGGGAGGATATCGTGAACCGCTGCTGCGTCGTCAAGAAGGACGGCGTGTGGCACATGTGGTACACGGGCCAGTGCTTTAGGGAGAAGTACAAGGGGCGCATCGGCTATGCGCGTTCGAAGGACGGCGTCCACTTTGAGCGCGTGCGGAAAGACCCCGTCCTGGTGGCCACCGAGCCATACGAGTTGCCCACGGTGATGTGTCCGCATGTTCTCTGGGACGAGAAACGCCAGCTCTGGCGGATGTGGTACTCTGTGGGCAACACGTACGAGCCTGACCGCATCTGCTATGCCGAGTCGAAGGACGGATTCGAGTGGAAGAAGTGGCCGAAGAACCCGATGTTCGCGCATGGTCCCCGCGAGTCGTGGTATCGCGACCGCGTGGCCGGAAACGAGGTGCACCAGCTACCCGACGGACGCTTTGCGCTCTTCTTCTGCGGCTACCCCGATATGGACACCGGCCACGTGGGATGCGCCATCTCGCCCGATGGAATCAACGACTGGAAGGTTATAGACCAGAGTCCGCTTGTCATCCCTGATCCCGGCACGTGGGATTCCAGCTCATGCTACAAGTCGTCCGTCCTGCGCGACGAGAAGAACAACCGATGGCTCCTGTGGTACAACGGCCGCAGCGGCGGCCCGGAGTACGTGGGCTGCGTGATGCACGAGGGTCTCGACCTCGAGGCGCCGCCAGAAAGGCTGCCGGATCCCGGTAAGCTGCTCTCGACGTACGTCCGCCGCTTCAACGCGAACGACGACGAGACCGTGGCGAACGCCGTTCCGAACGCGGCGGCCGAGAAGTTCCTCGCCGCGAACGTGCCGCTCTTCGCCTGCCCCGACCGCGAGATAGAGCGCACCTACTATTTCCGCTGGTGGACCTTCCGCAAGCATCTGCGCAGCGACCTCGGTTTGTGGACGGTCTCGGAGTATCTGCCGCAGGTGGGAAGTGCAGGTCCCGGCAACACCACGGTGGGCGCCGCGGGGCACCACTTCCGCGAAGGACGCTGGCTGCGCAATCCGAGGTACATTGCGGACGATGCGCGCTTCTGGCTCACGAGCACCAAGGCCGCGCATCGCCGGAACGCGCTTGCCTGGCTCTACACAGGTGCCTGCTCCTTCGCCGAGGTGGCGGGACTTGACGATCTGCCGCGCGAGCTCCTCGACGACGCCGTGCAAAACTATCGCCAGTTGGAGAAGGGCGTTCAGCACGGCGAGGAGCCGCTCTTCAACGCCACGATGTGGAGCGAGGCGAACGCAATTGCGAAGACGGCGAAGGCGTGTGGACGCTACGAGCTCGCGCTGGAGTTCGAGATCAAGGCGTCCGTTCTCGCGAAGACGCTCAGGGAGCGCTGCTGGAATCCGGAGCTGAAGTTCTTCGCAGCCGAGAAGAGCGCGGCGCGCGAGCTAAGCGGCTACGCGCCGTGGTACTTCGGCGCGCCGGTGGAGGGCTGCGCGCCGGACTGGGAACAGCTCTTCGACGAGAAGGGGTTCGGGGCACGCTACGGCCTTTCGTTCCTTGAGCGGCGAGCAAAAGGCTTCAGTATCGACTACTCGAAGGTATGCGAGGACGCTAGGGATGGTTCCTGCCGTCCGTTCGCCACGTCCATCGCGCTGACGGCGTACATGAACGACCTTCACGCCCGTGCGCGGAAGGACGGCGAAAGCGAGCGCTTCACGTACCTGATGTGGCAGTATGCATTCGCGCACAAGTTGCACCGCACGCCGACAAATCCCGTGGGCAGGTCGTTCGACCCCACCGTGCCGTGGATTGACGAGAACTACAACCCTGACAAGCCTGACTGGATCATCCGCCGCGTGCGGCACGAGGAAGGGCGCGAACCGCTGGAGCTCGGCAAAGACTGCAACCAGTCAACCTTCTGCGACATGGTGATCTCGGGTCTCGTCGGCTTCATGCCAGAGGGTGAGGATGGATTCTCGGTCGATCCGCTCTGCCCCGCTAAATGGGACTACTTCGTCCTCGACAACCTCCGCTACCGCGGCCACGACGTCTCGATTCGCTGGCACCGCGGGCGCGGTCTGACCGTTAAGGTTGACGGTGGCGAGGCCGCACGCAGTCAATCGCTCTCCAAGGTGCGCGTACGTTTCGAGAAGCCGGTCGAGATGGCGGCGGGGAAGTATCCGTACGCGCCTGTGGCGCTGAACGACGTGAAGGTGACTGGCGGATTTTGGCTGCCGCGCATCGAGACGAACAGGCTCGTCACCGTAAGAACCGACTTCGCGAAGTGCGAGGAGACGGGACGCATCGCCAACTTTGAGAAGGCGGGCAGGCGCGAGAAGGGTGGCTTCAAGGGTGTTCCCTGGGACGACTCCGACGTGTACAAGGTGATCGAGGGAGCAGCCTACACGCTCGCCCAGCATCCCGACGCGGAGCTCGATCGCTACCTCGACGGGCTCATCGTCAAGATCGCGTCCGCCCAGGAGAGCGACGGCTATCTCTACACCGCGCGCACGCTTGGCCACAATGCGGCGATGATGGGTCCGAAGCCGTTCAGCAGAAACCGCGACGCATGCGAGCTCTACAACGTGGGCCATCTCTACGAGGCCGCCGTGGCGCACTACGAGGTGACGGGCAAGCG
>CAMIVJ010000330.1 GCA_946401765.1 uncultured bacterium
CGGTCGTGGCGCAGCGGATTCGGCCTTCAGACCGCGTGTAGCGGCGTCCGGTCTGCACCGCCCCCTTTTCGTCCAACAACTCGCCCCAGACGATCTTGTAGGGACCGGGCTTTTTCACGTCTACCTCTAGCCAGCCGAACTGGTGCTTGCCGAAGTCCAGCACCGCGTGGCCGGCTGCGTTAGTCGTGATCGAAACGGCCAGGGCGTCCGGCCCGCGCACCACCTCGCGGAGCGCAACGTTTCCGCAAGGGACGCCCGCCGCGAAGCACCCCGCCGCCGTCGCTGCGCAGATTAATGCTAGTGTCATCTTTTTGTACATATTCATCACCTCTCCTGAACGGAAATTATTATACCACATTTCCGGCCCCAATCGCGCCGCCCAAGGTGGGGGAACTATCGGAGGCCGTACTTGTTTTTGAGCGCGGCAAGCGTTCCGTCAGCGGACATACGGGCAAGGACGTCGTTGACGAAGGCCAGAAGGTCATCCTGGCCCTTCCGCATGAGAACACCGATTTCGCCTCTGGTGAACGGCTTGACGAGAAGCGGCGCCGCGAGGCGTGAGTCGCGCCGCACATACCACGGAGCCTCCACGATTTCCGTGATCATCACGTCGGCGCGCCCTTCGGCCACGAGCGAGGGGATTTCCTCGTTCCGACCATGCACGAGAAGTTTCGCATGCGGGAGCTGCACCCGCGCGAACGCTTCGTTGAGCCCACCCGGATTCACCATAACTCTCACATCCGGGCGGTCGATGTCGGCAAGCGAGCGGAACCGTCCAGCATCTTCGGCCCGGCAGAGAATGGTCTTTCCGTTGGCCAGATAGCCGTTGGACATCGCCATCTTCTGTTTCCGCGCGTCCGTGACCGTGATCCCTCCGATGGCCAGGTCGAATGTCGGCCTTTCGGACTGGACGTCTGCGGCAAGGGTCGGCCACGAGGTCTTGACGAACTCCACGCGCACGCCCATTTCGGACGCGATCCGTTCCGCCACGTCAATGCAGAATCCCTCCCAGCGTCCTGTTTCAGGATCGCGCCAGGTGAGCGGATGGTAATCGCCCGTGCTGCCCACCAGCAGACACCCCCGCGATTCAATGCATGAAATCGCCGGCCGCTCCTGCTGCACGCCGCCGCACGGAAGCCGCAGGCCGGAGCATCCAGACACCAGCAGGATGACACCTGAAACAACGGCAGGAAGAACATGCCTCAACATGGCGACTCGGATTCCTTCAATCATACGCACTTCGTGCTCAAGGTGCTCTATCCGAACACATGGTCTGAACCGCCGCGATGGAGATTGCGGTACTTCTTGCCGCCAAGGCGCTCGGTGATCGAATCGACGTTGCCCGTCTTGAAGCCCGCGATGCCCACGTTCATTTTCTGGACCTCGAAATTGCCGCCCTGCAGCGCAATCGCGCGGAAAAGTCCCTTCTGCTCCGCCGTGAGCTTCGCCCCAGGATCCGGAATCTTCTCGCCGCGGGCGATCAGCACGTCATTGACGATCGGCTGGGGAATGCTGTTGTTCACTACTCCTGTGATTGCTGATCTGCCCATTAGCTTTCTCCTCTGTACGCTTAGGTTTCTCGCCCTGTCTACACATCAGATCCCAGGAGGTTACATGCTTCCGTCAATGGCCTGCACGTGCACCGCGACTGGACATTGTCACGGATTCGCACCGGCCTCGATGCTGCGGCGCTGTTCCATTTCGGCCTTGGCCTTGAGGATGTTCTCGAGTGCGCGCTTCGTCTCTGGTCCGTTAGGCCGCACGCGCAGCGCATGGCGCGCGTTCTTCTCGGCTGCATCGAGCCGGCCGAGGCGCAGCTGCGCCACGGCGAGGTTGTTGAGGATCGCGGGATTCTCCGGCTGGGACATCAGGCTTCTCTGGAAGTGCGCCTCGGCACGCGCGTACTGTTCGCGGCCGAAATAGTACATGCCAAGCGCGAAATTGGCGTTGGCGTCGTCGGGGTCCGTGGTCAACACTTGGCGGGCGAACATCTCGGCCATGCGGAAGTCTGCGCGGTCGAGGCCAAGCTTGAGGCCTTCGCGCGGCGTTAGGCGGAATGTGGGGCCCTGGTTCACCATCTCAAGCTGCTGGCGAATGCGTGTGAAGGACGGATTGCCTTCGTCGAGCTGGTCGGCGAGCTCGCTCTCCTTGATCGCCGCAGACTTGAGCGCCTCGGCCTTACTGACAGAGACGGCGTCACCCTTCTTCTGCTCAGCCTGGCTCTGGGCGTCTAGGCGGTCGGCGCGCACGCGGCTCAGGCGCGCCACGCGCCACTGCGTGAGCATGAAGAGGCGGCGAAGTGGAGGGGCTATTCGGCTAAGATTCTCGTCGCGCTTGTACACGGCGAGCATACGCTCGGCAATGGCGCGGGCCGCCTTCGCGCCAGCATCCACGACTCCGGCCGGGAAGCCGCCGGGGCGGGCGACTAGGCCTGCGCACTCGGGCAGCGTGAGGTCGCGCGTCCAGAGCTCGAAGCCCATCTGCATGGCGACGTCCTTCATTCGGCCAGGCTTCATGCGCAGCCAGGTGCGCAGGGCGTCGGTCGCGTTCGCCTCAAGCATCTCTCGGTCCTCCTTGTCGGCCACGCCGCGCGCACGGATGTAGCAGGCACGGGGCGACGGACCCGACACGAGCGAATAGGCATGCACGGAACTGCCCTTCTCGGCGGCGCAAAGCTCGATAGCCGCGTCAAGCGATCCGTCTGTGAAGAGGTACTTCGCGTCGCCGCACTCCTCCACAGTGCGCGAGGCGCAGTCGTGCAGGATGCTCACGATCTCGCGTTCGGTCGTCTGCATGCGCAGGGGCACCACCAGCAGCAGCAGCACGAACGGCTCGCATCCCACCACCACGCGCCCCAGGTGGCTGAAGCGGCGCAGCGAGTTCACAGTGACGGCGCCGTGCTCGGTGTCCTCGATTGAGGCCTGGTACTTGAGCGCCGCGATGCGCCTGTAGTTGCGGAAGTATATCTCCACGCCCAGCACGCAGAGGGCGAATGTGAACACCTGGGCGCTGCCGAGCGAGCAGAGGCAGCGCATGAGCGGAGAGTGGACGGCCTCGATCTCACCGGTCCAGGACCAGAACCAGAACGTGCGCCATCCCGCGAGCTGCAGAAACGAGATCGCGCCTATGATCACGAAGAGCGCGCCTGACCAGTACGGAAGGAAGTGCTCGTCGTCCGTGGCGCGGCCAACGTGGAATATGGCAAGCGCAAGCGGGGCTACCACCACGATGAGCGCGAGCATCCAGCCGACCGCCGTCGCGGCGGAAGACGAGACCTCTACGTAGTGGTACAGGTACTTGATCACGAACTCGAAGCCATTCCATCCAAGCGCCTCGAAGCCGTCCGAAAGCGTGAAGTAGGTGGCGTTCACACCAACCGCGAAAAGCCATCCTATAAACGCGGCCAGCGTCATGCGGCGCATGGCTATGGTGCGCACGAAAGGATCCGCAAGCGGATTCACCGCCACGTTGTCGTCCATGCCGCTTCGCACGAAAGCCGCCACAAGGCACAGCACCACGAACAGCACGCCGGCCGGCGTCTCCGCCGCGAGCATTCCCAGAATGAGCATGGTGAAGTACCACGGAAGAACCCTACCGCCATGCCATGCGAAGCGCACGAACACAAGAAGCGCCGCCACCACCATCAGGAGATGGAACATCGTGGGCCCAAACACCTGCGCGGCCTCCCATACCGGATCGGAGCACACGAAGAGCACCACTCCCTGCATGAGCATGAGGCGTACCACACGGCGTCCCCAGCCGGTGCGCTGCATTCGTCCGTTCATCACCCACGGCTGCGTTGCGGAGAGAATGAAGCAGAGCATAACCGTAAGAAAGCCAAGGGCTATGTGGCCAGCCAGCATCAGCGCGCTGATTGCCGCCTCGGGCGAGAGCCAGCGGAAAATGACCGACGCCATCGCGTGCCACATGAGCGGAAACACAGATTCAGGCGGGTGTATCCCCGCAGCCACCGCCATG
>CAMIVJ010000331.1 GCA_946401765.1 uncultured bacterium
GAAAACGGGATTTGCGGCTCGGCGGGACGCCTCGCCCCACCATTTCAGCTATGAAGGTCGGACTTGACGGGGACATTCCCCGCGCGGTTCAGTTGTCACTTGCCCTTCCAGAACGGCTGCCGCGCGCGACGAGTCTGGACCACCGGGCGGATCGTGCCGTCGTCGTTGAAGAAGAGCCTGTCGTAGCAGAGAGTGCGGAGGTTGCCGCGCCCCTACCGGAACGTGCGCTCCGGAAGCGTGCCCGGCGCCGTGGGGGCGCGCTCGCCGCGCAGCAGCCGCGCGCCCTCGCCGGTGAGGAAGAGGTAGTGGTCGGAGGGCTGGCCGTCCATGTCCGCCATCTTGAAACCCTCGCCCACGGGAGGCGCGTCGGTGACCTTGAAAATCGCCGTGCCCTCGTTCACTTCGTCGAACATCGCCACGTAGAGGCGCTTCGCCCCCGCAGCCACCGCGGTCTGGATCTGGTCCCAGTAGAACCGACCGCCCATGCGCGGTATGCTCGCCACCGGCTTAACGCCGCCGATGCCGCTCTCGTGGCGGCTGAGGTTGTGCCAGCTGAAGCCGGGGTACACGAGCGGCACGTAGTCGACTCCTGCGGCTTCGCACCAGGCGATGTCCTTCTTCACATGGTCGCGGTAGCGGTCCATCTCGAAGTGCAGTAGCGGAGTGAACCGCTGCACCATCCAGGGAAGGAGAAGGTCGGCCTTCCTCACGAGCTCGTGCAGATGCGCATCCGGCACGCAGTCGTATTCAAGCGTCCGCCAGCACGTCGGCACGCCAAGCATCACGCTGCACCCGCCGTATTCGGGGTCGTTCTTCAGGAAGTCGATGAACTCGGCGAGCTTTATGTCGCGTATAGAGTACGGACGGTCCGGAAACCCCACGCCCCAGATCACCACGAGCGGCTTCCCGCGGTGGTGGAGATACATGTTCCGCGCGCCATAGCCGGTGACCTTGACCTCGTCCACCAGATACTTCCAGTCGTCGGCGAGCTTCATGCAGTCGTCCTTTCCGGGACGCAGCCCCGAAAGATCGTACATCACCGACACCGCCCGCGAATGGCGCTGGGCAGACTTGATCGCGTGGCGGAGGACGGTCGTCGACGAATCCTTAGGCTCGCGCGTGGCCGCGCCGAAGAACCGCTGCAGGAAGACTCCGTCAAGCCCGTACTCCTCCATCCAGCGGAAGTGCGTCTCGACGGTCGACTCGTCGTCGCTGCAGAAGAACCGCGCCCCCTCGCCGTTCGGGAGCTTGAGGCCTGTCGGGTACGTCTTCTCGTACTCTGACACGTCGGGCCACATGTCGATTCTGACGTTCGACGGATCCCTGAACATCGTCCCGCCCTGGCGGTTGTGGAACCACCCCTGGTAGCCGGCCATCACGCGGCCGTCGTAGGTGGGATACACGGGCTTCCCCGCATGGCGCGAGCCAAATGCCGCCAACGCGGCGAACGCCGCCGCGGCGGCAACGAATAGTGCTGGTGTTTTCATGAAGGTATTATCCCATATCCGCGCCGCCGCTTCGTGAAAAGCCGCAGACTTTTTCCGTGAAATTTGCGCAAGGGCGCATCAGCGCCTAATTGACACTACGCAGCAATCGCTTGAGCGCCACCGTCACGCGGCGGAAGAACGGCGGCGAGCCGCCCAGCACGAGGGACGACGTTCCGGTGTAGCACGACTTCGGATACTTCTTGTTCACGTGCGCCTCCTGCGCGTAGTAGCGTTCCTGCACGCTCCCTCCGCTCCAGTGCCGCGCCGCAAGCGGCAGAATGCGCGACATCACGCCAGCCTTCTCCTTCGCCGCCATGCAGAACTCCTCGACGTAGAGATCGAACGTGAGCGCCTCGTCGAACCGCAGCGCATGGCGCCGCACAAGCGAGGAATGCGCGATGAGACACTGGCAGTCAAACGTCTCCACCACGGCGCCCTCTTCCGCCGCCTCGCCCACGCGCCTAAGGCCCGTGCCGTCCTTGCGGCACTCCTCCACGCTCCCCACGAGCCGCCACTGGTGGTACAAGCCGAATCGCACTCGCGTGACGGCGCCTATCGGACCCCACAGCGCCCCCTTGTCAAGCTTCTCAAGGCGCGGCGCAAGCGCCTCCATCATCTGGAAATCCTCGTGGCAGAACACGTACCACGCGTCTTCATCTGCTGCGCGCGAATCGAGGAAGCGGTTGTAGCACGCCGGCACGCCGTCGTTCCTCTCGCGGTTGTCGATCGCGCACAGCTCGCACCCCGCAAGGAACTGGTTTCCCCTCACGCACTTCTCGTACATCGCGAAGTCGCGCACCACCGATATGCAGCAGACCTTGCTCACCTTACGCCCTCCGCGCGCTATCGCACCACGAACACGAGTCCGCGCGGCGCCCACGTCACGCCGTCCACCCAACCGCAGTCTGCGAATGTGGCGCCAGGCGGTTCGTAGTCATCCTTCAGGAACTCCCAGCGCGCCGTGTGCGGCCCCTTCCCGCCGAACTCCACAGTCACGCGAGCCCATGGCGTCTCGCCGTCTATGCGCGCCACCTCCACTCCGTTCGTGAAGAACATCAGCCGGTCGAACTCCGCCGCGCCTTCGTCGTCCTTCTCGCACGACGCCTTCCACCAGAATGCGAACGTGCCGGCACCCTTCACGGTCGTCTCCATCCACGTCGAGACCGTCCTGCGGCGCGGCGCCGTGCCTGGCGAGCCGCTGCACGCCGAATGCGTGCCTATGTTCTTCACGTCGTTCGTGGCCGACCACTCTGCGCCGTTGTCGCCGCCCGTCGTAAACTCTAGCGCCGGCGCGTCAGCAGCCTCCGCGAGCGTAACGATTATCCGCCCGTCGTACTCTATCGGCGCCGCCTCGCCCGAACCCTCGACCGCGCCCTCCCACTCCGGCGCATCAGGCACCCTGCCGAACACGCGCAGCCCGTAATACGTGCTGCCGCTGCTCACGACTGCGCTCGCTCTTTCGCCACGGTAGCCGCTTGCGCACTCGTGCGTCGACTTTCCCGAGTTTTTCAAGCCGCTCATCCAACCGCCTCCGCGCAACACCCTGTAACCTCCGGCGGCAGGTCCGCGAGGGTCTATCACCGTCTCCATGCCAAGACCCGGAGAATTCTCGTACCAGTCGAGGCACCATTCCCAAACGTTGCCGTGCATGTCGTAGAGCCCCCATGCGTTCGGCGCAAGCGTTCCAACTAGCGTAGTGCCCTTAGAGAGGTCTGATGTTGCGTTTCCTTGAGCAACGCCGTAGCGCGCCACTAGATCGAGCGAGGCGTCGCTGTAGTTGTTCGTGAGGTTGAAGCCATTGTTGAGAGCGGTTTCGGTTCCGGCGCGGCAGGCGTACTCCCACTGGGCCTCGGTAGGCAGGTCAAGGCTCTCCAGACCCGACTTCGCGCGCAGAAGGCCAATGAACGAATCGGCGTCCACAGACGCGTCGGACGGCCAATGCGCGCCGAGAGCAGCGCCGCGGATTGCGTTGTAGTTCACGCGCTCGACTGGACGCGACATGTAGAACTCAGCTCTGGTGAATTGGCTAGGATTGCTGCCCTTCACGAGCTCCCACTGCCGTTGAGTGACTTCGAAGACGCCCGCCCACATGGCGTTCGTGAAGGACACTTCGTGCAGATTCTGGTCCTGCGCGTTCGGCCAGTCCGTGCTGCGCACGCCCATGGTGAACGAGCCTTTGGGAATCTTGCGCAGGACAAGCTTTGACGTGCGGTGCTCTTCGCCCCAGCCGTCTTCGGGAACTTCCGTGAGATACGTCACAGGATACGCCGCAGCGCCCGCTCCCCCCGAGAGGTCAATCACCATGTAGCTGCCGCTGTAGGCATCTGGCACAAAGCCTGTGGCTGTGGCGGACGCCGAAACGACGAACGAAGGCGCGTAGAGGTCGGGATAGTCAGCGGCCACGTTCCAGCTAACGCGGTAGACGCCGGATGTAGTTGCAACGGTTTCGCCTTCAAGAGTCGCCGCCTCGA
>CAMIVJ010000332.1 GCA_946401765.1 uncultured bacterium
AGCAGCCGCCGGGGAAGCGCACGAAGCTCGGCTTGAGCGCGGCGAGGCGCTCCATCAGGTCCTTGCGGAAGAGTCCGCTCTTGGCATACGTGTCGCAAGGGAAGAGCGAGACGCAGTCGAGATAGAACGTGCCGCCGTTCGGCGCGCGGAAGACCAGCTTCGCGTCGGGATCGGTGCCGTTCGAGTCGAGCGTGAGGTTGAAGGTCTTCCACTCGGGGCCGATGCCGCCGATCTCGCCTTTGGCGAAAGACTTGCCGAGCGACTCGAGCGAGACCTCGACCGGACCCTTCACTTCGCCGCGCATCGCGACGGAAAGCCGGTACTTGGCGCCGCTCTTCACGGCGATTCCGAAGTAGCCGTCGTTCGCGACGCCGCCGCCAGGCAGGGCGTTCACGCGACCGCAGTGGCGGTTCTTCTCCGAAATGGGCCTGGACGCGTCAAGCGCAACCGTCGCGCGGCCGACTGTATTCCAGAAGCCAACAGACTTGTTCTTCTGCTTCATGGCCGAAGCGGCGTCATCCTCGAAGCTGCGGTTGCGCACGAGCTCGGCATAGACGCCGCCGTCGAGCGAGAGGTCGATGTCCTCGAAGAATATGCCCCACATGTCCTCCGACACGGGGAAGCGCACCTTCTGCGGGTCAACGACGATCTTGTTCTCGCCATTGTCGTCGAACACGACCTCGGGCACTGTGACGTCCGAGAACACGCGCCTGCCGTCGAGCTTCACCGTAACCTTGTCGCCCCTGCACGTCACTTCGAGGTCGTACCAGCGGCCCGTCTCGATCGGGGTGTAGGAACCTCCTGCGCGCATGGGCGTTGCGAAGTCATACGTGCCCTTGGTCTCGATTCCGTGCGCGGTGTTGTACCATCCGCCGTAGTTTGCGTAGATGCACTGGTCGCTGCCGCGCTCGCGCACGTGCAGGATGAACCCCTCCCTGCCGGAGATGCGGCGGGCCTTGACGCGGAAGGTGTAGTCGCTCCACGAAGGATCGCCGAACACGAGCGTGCCGCCAGCGGTGGCCGCTTCGTTCGACTGGCGCAGCACGCCGCCTTCGAGAGACCACGCAGCTTCGTCCCCCTTCTCGCACTTCGCGGGATCGGGCAGTCCCCTCCAGAGGGTGCGCCCGTCGGGCGCCGTGACCGAAATGTCCTTGAACTCGGCTTTCGTCAGCCACGTATGCAGCGCCACGCGCCCCTGGGCGGCGCCGAACGCCGTCATGCCTGCAAGCGCCACGCCTGCAGCGACAAGGCAATTGAATCTAGACTTCATAATTGTGTTCCTTTCTTGGGAGAAATCCATGCATGCACAATCCTAGAGCAGACCGCCGAGGGGCAGGCCCTGACGGCCGGCCTCGTAGATTTTCCTCACGTCGTCGTGCGAAAGAGCGCGCGTCCAGAGGGCGAAGTCGTCGATGTCGCCGTTGAAGGCCGCCGAATACTTTCCTGTGCCGTCCTGGCCGAGGCAGAACGGAAGCCCCGTGGCGAACTTTATCTCCTTGGCGTTGAACGCGATGCGGTAGAGATATCCGTCGAGGCCGCCCTGGTAGAAGTTGAGCACGCCGTCGGGTCCGCGCGTAGCGGCGTAGAAGGTCCACTTGCCGAACTCGATGTCGTACGGGCCCACGTCGATGCGGCTGCGCGCGCCGCCCATTCCGGCGTTGAAGCACACGCCGCCCTGCTTCGACTCGATCTTCTTGTTGCCGGTCACGAGGATTCCGGGATTCGAGCCTTTGTACCAGTCCTTGTTCGCGACGATCACGGAATCGCCATTCTGCGCCTCGGGCATCTTCACCCACATCGCGAAGGCGAACTCGGCGCCGTTTTCGAACGCGAGCTTCTCGGAGCCCTTCAGGCGAAGTCCGGTGAAGGCGTTCGTGACGGCGGCAAAGTGCATGCATCCGCCGATGAAGCCGCCCTTGCCGACGATGGACGCCTTGCCGAACACCTCGGGAACCACAGCGCCCTGCGCGGCGTTGACGGGCGCCTTGCCCTCGAACGGCAGATAGACGGCGAGTCCGTCCTTGAGGCAGCGCTTCGCGTCGGTGACGACCTCGGTGCCGACGGCCTTGCCGTCGAGATCGAAGCCGCTCCAGTCAATCCCGAAGTGCTTGAGCACCGTGGGCGCTGCATAGTAGTTGTGGGGGATGCCGGGGATGCGGCCCTGGGAGACGTTGCGGCCAGCCACGAGGAACGGAATCGTCTCGCAGTGCCCGCCCCAGAGGCCATGCGTGCGCCAGTAGCCGCCGTGGTCCGCCGTGACGATGATCATCCAGTCCTCGTCCTTGAAGGTGGGACGCGAGGCGATGGCCTTCAGGGCGTCGCCGATCGCCTTGTCGGAGAGATAGACCGTGTTGAGATGGCCGGTCGTGTAGGGGTAGTAGCCGAAGCCGTGTCCGCCATGGTCGGGCCAGTCGATGTACCACATCACGGCGTCGGGCGCGTCGGCTGCGGCGAGGATCTTGGGCATGGCCGCCGCATTGCCGGCGTCTGAGCCATGGATGAACTTCACGCGCGGGTCGGGCGAAATCTGCTCGTCCCACTTCCACGAGTACATGAAGAGCCCCTTCGTCCCGGGCTTGGCGTCCGCCACGCGCACGAGCCAGCTGGGCCACTTCTTGAAGTCGCAGGTGCTCTTGTGGTTCTGCTTGATGGTGTGCTTCTTCGAAGTCACGCCCGTGGCGATGGAGGTGTGGTTGGGCCCGCTCACGGTGATCGCGTCGTAGATGGTGTGGGCGGTAAGTGACCATGCGCACTTGTAGCCCGGCTGCCATGCTCCGTCTCGCAGCATGCGCAAGTTGGGTGCCCAAGTGTTCTCCACGGAGTCGGCGCGCATGCCGTCAAGCATTATCACCAGCGCCTTGGGCTTCAGCTGCCCTGCGAACGTCGTCACTCCGACTGCGACCAATGCCGCGAACGCCGTATTCTTCAGATTCATCACGTAGCCATTCCTTTCTTTTGCATTGTTGTGAAATTTCTATGTCGCGAAACGATGTAATTATAGCACAATTGGCGTCCAGCGCCTAGTGGCTATTCCCTCCCGCGCCTTGCATCTGCACCTTACGCAGGGGGCCGCACCGCAGGCTGGAGGTAGAGCGGAAGCGGCTCAGCACGCAGAATCTCCGGATGCGCCACCGCGACCTCGGCAAGGCGCTGCGCAAGCGGCACTAGCGACCCCTTGTAGTGATGGCCGAAGACGCCCTGCAGAAGCGGCTCGATGCGCGCGCCGTCCGGCGTGACCACAGCCCAGTGCTCGGGCACCGCGTTCGCAAGCTCGTCCTTCGCGACGAGCGCAAATTCCCTCACGCACTCCACGCCGTCGTACACCACCACCCAGAAGCGGTCGCGCCTTGCGTCGCCCACCACCGCCGTGCGCGCGCCGTCGCGCGTTAGGGCGTACGTCGAAGGCAGCCCCACCACCTTCGTGGCTCCGTCCGGATTGCCGAGCGCGATCCCCTGCGCGAACGCGAGTGCTGCGCGTATGCCGGCGAAGGAGCCAGGGCCCTGCCCCACCAGCACCTGGTCGAGATCGCGCGGGGAAAGACCGTTCGCGGAGAGGAAGTCGCGTATCTTCACCGGCCATTCGGCGCTTCGCGAGTCCATGCCAGCGAACACGCGCCCCTTCACCTCGCCGTCTATGGCGAGGGCCACGCTCTGCGTGTCGGTGGATCTGTCGATCGCGAGAATCTTCATTCGCAGTCGTCCTTCTCTGCATCTGCCGACGCACGAGGCGCGCCCGACGCCTGCATCTGCAGCCACGCCTCGATGAAAGGCTGGATGTGGCCGTCCATCACCGCGTTCACGTCGCTCGTCTCGTACTTCGTGCGGAGGTCCTTCACCATGGTGTACGGGCAGAACACGTACGAACGGATCTGGCTGCCCCAGCCGTTGGCGCTCTTCGCGCCGTAGAAGCGGTCCATCTCGGCCTTCTTCTGGTCCTCGTAGTATTCGTAGAGC
>CAMIVJ010000333.1 GCA_946401765.1 uncultured bacterium
AGAGCCAGGCACGCGTGAAGCGCTACGAGGAGCTGCAGAGCCAGCAGGTGAACACTCGCGAGGACGACCTCGTTATCCACATTCCGCCGGGGCCCCGCCTCGGCAACCTCGTTGTGCGCGCAGAGCACGTGAAGATGGCGTTCGACGACCATGTGCTCTACGACGACCTCAACTTCGACCTCCCGCGCGGCGGCATCGTGGGCGTGATCGGCGCGAACGGCGCCGGCAAGACCACTCTCTTCAAGCTCATCACGGGCGAGCTCAAGCCCGTCTCCGGCACGCTCTCCGTTGGCGAGACGGTGAAGCTCAGCTATGTGGACCAGACGCGCAGCGAGCTTCTGCCTGACCAGACGGTGTACGAGGCGATCACAGGCGGCGGCGAGTTCGTGCGCCTCGCAGGCGAGGCGATGATGAACGGCCGCGCCTACTGCAGCCGCTTCAACTTCCGCGGCGCCGAGCAGCAGAAGAAGGTGGGCGTCTTGTCCGGCGGAGAGCGCAACCGCGTGCATCTCGCGAAGCTGCTCACCTCGGGCGGCAACCTGCTTCTCCTCGACGAGCCCACGAACGACCTCGACGTCGCCACTCTCCGCTCGCTTGAAGAGGGCCTCGAGGAATTCGGCGGATGCGTGATGGTGGTGAGCCACGACCGCTGGTTCCTCGACCGCATCGCCACCCACATCCTCGCCTTCGAGCCGGGCGGACGCACCACGTGGTTCGAGGGCGGCTACTCCGACTACCACGAAATGCTCGAGCGCAGAGGCAGGAAGTAGCGCCATGCACGCCACTATCGCGGACGTGATCGCCGACACGGCGCAGAACTCCATCGAGGCCGGCGCCTCGCGCGTTGAGGTTGCCCTCGTCGAAGACGGCGTCACCGTTTCCGTGCGCATCGCCGACAACGGCAAGGGCATGGACGAGGCCACCCAGCGCCGCGCGTTCAATCCGTTCTACACCGAGCCCGGCAAGCACGACAAGCGCAAGGTGGGCCTGGGCCTCCCCATCCTAAAGCAGCTCTGCGAGGCCACTGATGGCGGCCTCTCCCTCGAAAGCGCCCCAGGACGCGGCACCACGCTCTCATACCATTTCCGCGCCGACCACGTGGACCTTCCGCCGATGGGCGACATCGCCGCAATGGTGCTGATGCTCTTCAACTACCCCGGCGAATTCGAGCTTGTGTTCACGCACCGCAAGGGCGGCGAAGAGTACGAGATTGCCAGAAGCGAGCTTGCCGACGCAGTGGGCGGCCTAGAGAGCGTGGAAGGCCTCACTTTGGCAAAGGAGTTCCTCGCGTCCCAGGAATCAGCTCTTTCATGATGTAATCAAGGAGTCAAACATGAACAAAGTCGACTACAAGTGGAAGGCGCTGGCGCTTTTGTGGGTGGCGTTCTTCCTTCAGCAGGGTACTCGGCAGATATTCGGCGCCACGCTCTCGTCCATACAGGGATCGCTCGGCGCGACTGCGGCGGGAATCGGGCTTGTGGCCACGGTGTTCACGTTTGTGTACGGTCTTTCCGTGCCGTTCGCCGGATTGACGGCCGATCTCTTCAACCGCAAGTGGATGGTAGTCTCGGGCGTGTTCGTGTTCTGCCTTGGAATCTTCGCGTCGGGCTTCGCGTCGTGTCTTGGCCTGATGCTCGTTACGTACGGAATCCTCAACGGATTCGGGCAGTCGTTCTACTATCCGTCCGCAACGTCGATAATAGGCGAGCTCCACAAGGAGACTCGCGCCACGGCGCTCTCCATCCTGCAGATGGGGCTATACGCCGGCATCATCGGATGCAGCGTCGCGTCTGGCTATCTTGCGGAGAGCGGCACAGACGGCTGGCGTAAGCCGTTCTGGGTGTTCGGCGGCATCGGCATCGCGTGGGCCGTGGTGCTGGCCCTGGGGCTGAAGGGCGGACGGCAGGTGCATGACGCCAGCCCCGCCGCAGAGACAAAGCCCTCCCTCAAGGAGGCTCTGAAGGCGTTTGTCGCGAACCCTTCGGCGCTTCTCTTGATGGCAGGCCTTGGAATGATGATCTACGTGGACGTGGGATTCAAGACGTGGATGCCGAGCCATGCCGAGAATGCATTCAAGCTCACAAAGGGCTCTGCCGCGCTTAACGCAGTTCTATGGCACTACCTAGGCGCGTTCGTGGGCGTGACGCTTGGCGGACGCATCTCGGATAGACTCGTCAAGAGGCGTCCATCGGTGAGAATGGAGACGAACATCGTGGGCCTTGTCTGCGCCGTTCCGTTCATCGTGTGGATGGCCTACGCGCCGTCGCTTGTACCGTGCGGCGTGGCGATGGCGCTCTTCGGCGTGTTCCGCGGAGTTTACGACTCCAATCTCATGGCGTCGCTCTTCGACATAATCCCGCAGCGCTACCACGCCTCGGGGGCGGGGTTGATGCTCTCGGGCGCGTTCGTTTTCGGCTCCACGGCGCCGGTTGTTCTAGGGTTCATCAAGGATTCGTTCTCGTCCACCGTGGCGCTTGCGTCGCTGGCCGCGTTCTATCTCGTGGGCGCGGGGCTGGTGGCGCTTGCAAGGCTGCGGACGTTCGGCATAAAGGGACGGCTCGCGGAATGAGGCTTGTAGAGTTTGTGCCGCCGGTGCCGCATCCCCTGTGGAGGCTTTGTCCGCAGATGGGGATAACGGACGTGGTGGTGAAGGTGAATCCCGAATTGACGGGTCTCGCAGATCCGTGGCGATTCGAGACTCTCTCGGCCATCGTCTCGCGTCTGGCGGAAGCGGGGCTGCGCGTCGTAGGCCTCGAGGGCGATCCCTTCGACATGTCGCCGATCAAGGAGCATGGGGCCAACGGCGTCTTCAGCGCAGAGACGCAGAGAGGCAGGGAAGAAGCCCTCGCGCATTATCGCGAGCTGCTGGAGTCGATGGGGCGCCTCGGGATAAAGCTGCTCTGCTACAACTTCATGGCGGGGAAGGGCTGGTCGAGAACTGGCGTGCGCGAAGGCCGCGGCGGAGCGAAGGCGACGTACTTCTCGCTGAAGGAGACCGAAGTCCTGCTCCTCACACATGACCAGGTGTGGGCGAACTACGAATGCTTCATCAAGGCGGTGATGCCCACGGCCGAGAAATGCGGCGTGAGGATGGCGCTTCATCCAGACGATCCATGCCTTGACTCTCTAGGCGGTTATGCGCGCATCTTCGGCTCGGTCGAGGCATACGACCGAGCGTATGCGCTTTATCCGTCGTCGTCGAACGCGGTCACGTTCTGCCAGGCGAACTTCAAGCTCATGGGCGCGGATCTCGAGGAGACGGCGCGCCACTTCGGCAAGCGCATAGCGTTCATCCACGTGCGCGACGTGGAGGGAACGAAGGAGGACTTCACCGAGCTCTTCCACGACCAGGGCGACACCGACCAGTTCGCCCTCATGCGCCTCTACCGCGAGATCGGCCTTGACGTGCCCGTACGCGGCGACCACGTGCCTGAGATGGCCTACGATCGCCTGCTCACCCCAGAGGGAACGCCAGGCTATTTCACGCTCGGCCGCCTCTTCGCAAACGGCTACTTGAAGGCGCTGCTTAAGGGAACGGATAATTAAATCTGGTGAAAGCCTCGAGGAAAGACTTCGTCGCCGCTTCAAATCAGGAAGCGACAGGAGTGTCGCTTCTCCGAGGGGGTGCATATTGTTATGACGAATCGCGCAGTTACAGTCAAACTGTTTTTCGGCTTGTAGTCCAGGGGGGATTATGGTAAAATTCGTCACAATGGAATTGTCAAGAAAGTGTTCCTGGTGTTCAAGGAGGAGATGAAATGAAGAGTCTTGTCAGCAACTTTCGCATGGTGGCGGAAACCGTCAATTCTGCCATGGCCTCAATGTGTGCATGCGCGCTCGTCTGCGGCGTTGCATTGGCCGATGCGCCGGCAACGGCGGTGTGGACGGGCGGCGGCAATCGCAACGTCGTCACCGATCCTGCCAACTGGCAGTGCTTCGACGCGGGCGGCAA
>CAMIVJ010000334.1 GCA_946401765.1 uncultured bacterium
CGGACGCGAACGCGGGCGGCGAGAGAAGGCGGAAGGTGAACTTCGTCGGGTCGTATGTCACCTTGCCAGTCGCGCCGATGTCAAGCGTGGAGAGGTAGAAGCCGCCCACGTCGTTGAACGACGCCGCGCCGTCAACCATGAGGCGCGTGGTGGTGAGGCTCACGGGATCCCAGCCGACGTACGTGAACGCCTGCGACGCGCCGGACGGCAAGAGGATCGACGCATTGGCGAGGCTCGTCGCCGCCGTGCCGTTCTTCACCCAGTTGGCGGGGGTGTCGAACTTCGAATCGGTCGCGCCCGTCCAGATGTAGTTCGCGACGGCGGAGCGGTCGGGCGTGGAGCCGTCGTACTTCAGCCAGAACTCGATCTTGATGGAGGCGTAGGCGTTTCCTGTGATGTTGTTGACGTCGTCGGCCGCATTGTCGCTGTAGGCGAAAGTCCAGTCCAGCGTCTTGGACGTGTTGATGCCGTGGCTGCCGAAGTCGGCCAACGTCCCCATGCCGATCGCGCGGTACTGCATGGACGTGTTGCCCCAGCGGTTGTAGGCGAAGAGGATCTCCGCCGCGGGGAATGCGTCCGCCTCGGAGAACTTGCGCATGATCTGGAAGCAGCCGTGGCCGTTCGCGCCGGTCTCGGTGAGCGTGTCGTTGAAGCCGAATACGTTGCCGGACCACGGTTCTGCGACCACGTCGCCGGTGCGGTCGTTGCCGCTGTAGTTGACGGGGTTGAACTCGATGTATCCCTCGACGGAATCGTCGTCCGCCGCGACCTGCTTCACGCCGCCGAAGTTGCTCCACACATGGAGCTTCGTCACGGTCTTCTGCTTGCGCTGCGCGTGCGTGACGGGGAGCGCGACATCTGCCCACGTGGAGCCAGGGGCGTCCATGTCGATCCACATCGCCTGCAGCGCGCCCGTATCCTTGCGCACGAGCTCGATGTAGTAGCCCACCTTCGCAATGCCGGTCTCCTGCATGGCGGGCGCGTAGGTGTAGGGAATGCCATAGAGGTTCTGCGCGTAGCCGAGCGTGGGCGTCGGCTCGATGGTACGCACGCGCGTGAAGCCCGCGAGGTACGCGGCAGGCACGTTGTTCGTCGCGTCAAGGACGACCGCCGGACGCGTCCACGTCGAGGGCGTGTTCTTGCCGTTCGCCGTCGCGAGGGTCAAGAGCTTCGCCTTGATCGCGGCGGCCACCGCCGCGCACTCGGTTTCGGTCTGCGACGAGGTGATGAGCGCGGAGACGTCAACACACTCCACGTCCGCCTCCGACGCGCACCACGAGGCGATGTCGCCGTTGAGCGCCGTCGAGCCGCCGGGGATCGTGCAGGCGATCACGGTTGTCATCGGGAGCGCCGCCTTGATGCGCGTGACGGCCTCCTTGTAGTTCGCGAGGATCGTCGCGTCGGCCACGCCGTCGGCGACGTCAATGTCGCCGCACAGGAACACGGTGAAGTCAGGCTCGTTCGCCGCCGCCGCGTAGGTTTCAAGCCCTTCCAGCACGCCGGCTCGCGTCGCGGACGTCTTGAGCGCGAGGTTCTGCACGCCCGCGTGGCGCTTCCATGCATCGACGCCCGCGCACACCGCGTTGGCGTTCGCCGTGCGCCAGCCCGTCATCTTCACGTTCCACCCCTCGGCGGAAAGCGACTGTGCGAGCGGGGCGCGGAAGCAGTACGTGCTTCCATAGACGTAGCTGCCGCCGAGCGTCCAGATCTTGGTCTCTGGCGCCACCACGATGGAGGAGGTGTCCTTTGTGAGGAAGATGCCCTTCGTTGTCACGACGACTTCGTAGCCCGCCGGAGCGCCCGCCACCTCGACGTCCGCCGCCTCAAGCCCCACGATCGTGCCCGCCGAGAGCAGCGTGATGTTCGCGTCGCCCTCCGGGGCCGCCGCGCCCATCAGGTCGAAGGACGCCTTGCCGGAGCAGTTGATCGTGCCCTCGAACGTGAACGGCTGCGCCCCCGTGAACGTCATGTCCCCGGAGCACTGGATGATGTTCGCCGCGTTCGCGAGGATTGTCCCGCCCGCCTCGACATCGAGCGTGGTGAACTTCACCGGCTTCTCGCACGCACGCATGTCGAGCGTGCCGCCCGCGTGGATCTTCACGGGCACGGCCTGCGCGGAAATCGCGATCTCCGGCTTGTAGGAGGAATGCGTGGAGCCCATCACCACCGTGCCGCCGAAGATCTCCGCTCCGCGGTCCATGCGCTGGTCGCTGTGGTTGTTCGTGATGTTGAACTTGGCCGCGCCCTTCTTCACGAGCCTCGGATACGTGCCGTTGCTCGTGATCGGCGCCGCGCAGGTGACGTCCGTCGTCTCGTTGGAGACGAGGAGCGTGTCCGCGATGTAGATCCAGCTCACGGACGTCTCGATCTTCGTCGCGTCGTTGAAGGTGAGGTTGCGCAGGTGCAGCCTGTTGCTGCTCTGCTTGTACGTGGAGCCGCCGTCCATCACGAGGTTGCGCAGATAGACGTCCACGGCGGGCACCTCGACCTTCGAGTCCACGCCGTCGACGACCATATCGACGTTGGGAAGGTTGACGGCGCTGTTGTGGAAGTACAGTCGCCCGTTCGTCACATGGATCAGGCCTTCGCACGAACTGACGGCGTTGCACAGCCAGAAGGACTTCGCCGCCGGCACGTCGACCGTGAGCGTGTGGCCCGCGAGGTCGAACTCCGTCGCCGCGTAGCTGCTGTTGATGAGGCCGAAGCTGCCGTTCGAGGAATACGCCGTCGCGTCGCCCGTGAGGATGATGCCCGCCAGCTGGGCCGACCCGTTGCTCACGTCCGCGCCCGAGTTGCGGAGCGCGCCCTTGCCGTCCGGACCCGTGCCCTCCATCGTCAGGACGGGGCAGTTGCCGGTACCGTTCCCCGCCATGTCGTACGTCGCGCCGTCGAGGACGCGGATCGGGTACCCTTTCGCCAGCAGTGACTGCGCACCGAGCGCGAACGTGCCGGCGGAAACCACCGCGCCGCCGGAGTTTCTGATGTAATTTGCCGCAGTGAACGTGCCCGCGCCCGTCTTGACGAACGTCAACCCGCCATCCACGACGTAGGCGACGTTGTCCTTTGCCGCATCTGCGGCGACGTCGATGTGCAGCTCGCCCGCCGCGATGCCGGACTTCACGAGCCGCACGTCGTCGATCAGAGCCGCCGTGTCGGCGACGAGATTGTACCCCTGGAACGTGAGCGTGTGCTCGCCCGCCGTCAGGTTGAGCGTGACGGTCTGCTCCTCGAACACGGTGTTGTTCACCGCGCCCCATGTCCGCACGGGGACGCCGTCGAGATCGACGGACATCTTCTCGCCTGTGTAACTCGGCCGCGCGGCGAGCTTGAACGTGAGCGTGTATTCGCCCGCCTCCGGCGCGGTGAACGTCTGCGCGATTCCCCCCTGCGCCTGCAGGAAACAGGCGAACAGCCCGTCGATCGGCGTATTGGCGCACCAGGTCGTGCCCTTCTTCGTAAGGCCGCCCTTGGTCGTGCCATCCCAGCCCGTCGCCTGGAAACCGCCTACCGTGAAGTAGGAGTAGTTTGGATTGTTCACGAACACGCCGTCGAACGTCTCGAAGCTGCCGTTCACGAGGAGGTTGGCGCGTTCAAGGACGGAGTCCGTGATCTTCACGCTGCCGTCGCCCGCGATGTCGTCCACGTAGAGCGTGTGGCCGTTCAGGTCGATGATCGTTCCGGCGGCGACGTTCGCCGCGCCGAGGCCACGCCAGTCGCAGTCCGCCGTGAGCGTCACGCGCCCGGTCGCGCCGCCGATCACGAGCGAACCCCACGGCCCTGTCGAGCCGGCGGGGAACGAGAACGCGGCGTTGCCGTCGATGTACGCCGTCGTGCCGGAGTCGGGAACGGCCGTCGCGGGAAGTTCCGCGCCCGTCGCGTCGTAGCACCGCCAGTTCGCGGGGTCGGCGA
>CAMIVJ010000335.1 GCA_946401765.1 uncultured bacterium
CGACATTGTCGCTCGTTCCGCGATAGATTCGATACACGGCCGCATTGGGAACTGCCGCCCACACGAACGGGAGCCCCTTCCCGGCCTTGGCGCTCGTGCCGGTCGCGACGGGCGCGACAGGCGCTCCGGTGACTATTCCGCCCTCGTAGCAGCCGTAGTCGATGATGTCGTTCTTGATGCGGCGTTCGCCCGCGAGGTCGGTCGCGTGCGCGAAGTCTAATGCGGGGACGTCTTCGCCCGCGTCGATGGCGGGCGAGCCCGCGGTCAGGCGATAGTCGCCGTTCGCGGCGTCGACGAACCACGGATCGGAGCCGATCAGGTTGGTGTCGTAAATGTCGCCGTCGCCGTTGCAGCTCCTGACTTCGTTGTATTCCGGGTAGCTGGCGTTCGCGGTGTTTCCATAGACAATGCAGTTCTTGAGGTAACTGTCGTATGCGCCGCCGGAACGGGACGTGGAGACGTTGTTCGCGATCGTCGAATTGTAGACGTCGCAATCGTAAACGCCGCCGGCGTATGTGCCGTAGGTGGCGTTCGTATTGGCGTTTTTCACGATGAGGGAGCTGATGATCGTCGTGTCGTATGCGCCGGCCGCATAGCAGTCATACCAAGACATTGACGTGCAGTTCGAGACGACGCAATTCTCGATCGTACCGCCGTAAACGCCACCCGCATAGTTCTTGGCGGCTCCGTTGACGAGGCTCGCGTTCTTGAGCGTCATGTAGGAGGTCATGCGCGCGCATGTGTTCGTACCGCCGCCGTCAATGAAGGTCTTGTCCGGGCCCGCGCCGAGGAAGGTGAGCGTACGCGTGTCGGAGACATATCTTTCACCGTTCCAGTAGCTGTCCTCGAAGGCGAACGGCTCGTAGGAACCTTCCGCGAGGCGGATCGTCTCGCCGTCGATCGCGAGCGCGGCGGCGGCAGCGATGGTCTTCTTCGGCGCGGCGGCGGTGCCGTCGCCCGAGTCGTCCGTCTCGGTCGGATTCACCCAGAACTCCCTGTATTCGAAGAGCGCCTCGACCTCGTAGTCGCAGTCGATGTTTTCGATGGCGAATTCCATTTCCGTCGCGCCCGCGACCTCAACCCCGTTCGTCACCCAGCCCAGGAACGCACGGTCGGTGAGCGGCTTGACCATGACGACGGCCGTTCCGCCGGCCGCCACGATCTGCAGTTCGGATCCATCCGAGAAGATGCCGCGCACGGGATCGGTAAATGCATGGACGATGAAGCCCTCGACGCCCGGGCCCTTGTACGCGCCCGTGTTGTTCGCGGGATTGTCCGCGTCGATGCACGCGGAGCCGACGCGCAGACGCAGGTCGCCGCCCGCGAGCGAGACGAACGTCGGCTGCGCCTCGTAGTTGCCGGGGCCGAGTTTCGTCATCGCGGGGATCGTGCAGGAGTTCGTGACCGCGACCGGGGTGTAGGTGGTGTCGGCGTAGACGTTGGCCTCCACGCCGTCGAGCGCGAGGTTGTTCACGACGATGGAGCGCGTCAGCGTGCAGTCCTCGCCGACGGCGCGGGCCGAGCCCTCGGTGGAGGGAACGTTGATCGTGTTGCCGGCGATGGTGGAATCGACGATGTCGGACTGGTAGCAGTGGAATTTGCCCGTGCCGCCGGTCACGTAGCAGCGCAGGAGCGAGCAGCCGCGGATGGCGCCGTCGTAGCTGTCGGCGCTGTTGTAGTTCCGGATCTCGCAGTCGACGAGGTCGCAGTTGTAGAAGCAGATGCCGTCGAAGGAGAAGCCCTGGAACGTCGAGTTCTTGTAGTAGCGGGCCTGGATGTAGCCCTTCTTCTGGAAGACGAACTTCGTGTCGGCGGCGCTGCCGGTGGAGCGGAACGTCACGCCGCCCGCGATGCCGATCTGCGTGCTGTCGGACGGACCCCAGACGTAGGTGCCGGGCGCGACGAAGACCGTGTCGCCCCGCTGCAGGCCGCCCGTGTGCGGGATCGGCCACGGATGATCCGCCGAGCCGTCGGCGGTGCCGGGATCGGCGGTGGCGTTAACATGCCAGTCGCGGCGGATGTTGACCTTCCACGTGACGGTGTTCGTCCAGCACTCGTCTGAGACGGTGCATCGGAGAAGAGGCTGGTAGTCCGAATTCTGCATCTCGTAGAGCGCCTGCGTCGCCTCGAAGACGAGGTTCGTCTCCGTGCCGACGGTCTCGGGCGTCGAATAGTAGGAGTTGCCTCTGGACAGGAACTCCCACTTCACGTCGAAGGGATCGCCCGCCTCGTCCGTGATGGCCACGTTGAACGTGGCGGTGTCGCCGAGGTTGAGGAAGATGACCTCGTTCGTGTCGGCGGGCGAGAAGGCGTCGATAACAGGCGGACGGTTCGGGTTGCGGACGATGGAGAAATGGTAGAAGTTGGTGGCGACGCCCACGTAGTTCGTGCAGGCGCGGACGGCGAACTTGACGTCGCAGGCCTCGTTCAGCGTGCCGGTGAGGAGCGCGCCGCGGGCGAGGGTGTCGGGATCCTGGTAGTCGCGCAACTGCAGGCCAGCGGGAAGGCCGTAGGTTTGGAAGACGATGTCCGTCGCCGGGATGCCGTCGGTCTCCCCGCCGACGGCGACGTAGTCGGAATAAACGCCGTCGTCGACCCCCACGCCAATCACGCGTTTGTCCGTGGCGACGAAGGTGTTGCCGTCCTGCCGGTAGGCGTAGCGGATAGTGCCGTCGCTCTTGAGCGTCACGCGGTAGGCGAACGTGCCGTATTGGGAAAACGACTCGAAGCGGAACGACACCTCGTTCGCGACGCTCGTATCGACGTAGGCCTCGACATCGATCGTGTCCCACCAGAACGGCGCGACTCCCGTGTAGTCGGAGAGATAGTAGGTCCTGATATAGAGGTTGTCGACGCTGGCGTTCTCGAAGAACAGGAACCCCTGCGTGCCGGCGTAGACCTTGTCGTAGGTCTTGCCGCAGAACGGGAACGCGAACGGCAGGTCGTATGCGACGTAGCCGGAGTTTCTGCGGCCTTCCCAGAGGGGCGTCTCGTTCGCCGAGACCTGGTAGGAGCACGCGGCGGTCGTCCAGGAGGCATGGTGCTGGTACCATTCGTAGTAGGTCTGGTCGCCACCCTCGACGAAGAGAGTTTGCCTGTAGGGTACGCCCTCCATGCCGTCCGGCAGCGTGGCGGGCGTGATGGAGAGGCCGTCCCCTCGCGCCGGAAGGATCGCGCTCGCCGCGATCAACAGTGGAAGCGCCGCGCCTCTCGCGGCCTTCGCAATTCCGGAAAAGAGGAAAACTAAGGTTCTATCCCCCGGGCCGATTTTACGAATTGTCGTGTTCATGTTTGGGCTCCTTTTTGTCATCATCCATGCCACCCGCCTGCCGATGGAACCCCCATTCCACCGCCTTGCCGCTGGTCACACCTTCTCCAAGTCTGATTAAGTTTAGCAAATCCCCCCGCACCGCGCAACGCGAAAGTCAACTTTACATTGTTGCCAATGTGATAATGTTGCCAATTGCCAGTGTTGCCAATTACCAATTGGACATTGGCATTGGCAACACTGGAAACTGGCAACATTTCCACCCGTCAGTCCTTCGAGACCGACAACTTGAAGAAGCGAGCGGGGGCGGCGGTGAGAGGGAACACGAGCTTGCCGTTGTCGCTGATCGTGAGCGTCCGCACCTCGGGGTGCGACCAGTCGGTGAGGTCGGTCGTGGAGAGGATCTTCAGGGTCATGCCTTCCGTGCGGACCAGCGGCGGCGTCGTGACGACGGGCTTGCCGTTCTCGTCGAAGGAAATCGTCATCAGCGGCGCATTTGTCGCCGCGTCGCCAAAGGCGTAGATGAAGGCGTTCGCGACCTTTTCGTCCAGCCCGTATCCGCCCATCATGGCCGCAGTCCCCTTCCCGGCGAGTCCGACCGAGACGGCCCATGCGCCATATCCGCTCTCCGCGCCGCCGG
>CAMIVJ010000336.1 GCA_946401765.1 uncultured bacterium
GCGATGTCGATGTTGTGGACGTGCTGCTCGCAGATGTGGTCGCCGGAAAGCTCGGTGAAGTTGAGCCAGTTGGCGCAGAGGTAGGCGGCGTTAGTCATGCCGGCCGCGCGCGTCTTGACCCACGGCACAGCGCCGTTCCAGTACACGTTGCCGCCGAGAATCGGGCTGACAATGCCCTTCTTGAGAGCGTCGGCGATCAGGCGATAGCCGCGCTGGTGGCGGCGCTGCGTGCCTGCCACGATGGTGATGCCCTTCTGGGCGGCGAGCTTGGAGGCCTCGATCATCAGGCGGCAGCCAGGGCCATCCACTGCCACGCCCTTCTCGGCGAACACGTGCTTGCCGGCCTGCACGGCCGCCATCGTGTGGATCGGACGGAAGTTGAGCGGAGTAGTGAGGATCACGATCTCCGCATCGCTCGCCATCACCTGCTTGTAGCCGTTGGCGCCGCCGAACGCGAACTTCTCGTCGAAGCCGTACTTGCGCGCCACCGCCTGGGCCTTCTCCACGAAGAAGTCAGCCGCGGCGACAACTTTGATCTCCACGTTGCATCCTTCGGCGCAGAGCATCTTCGCCGCGGCGTGGATGTTGCCGAGCGCGCCGTTGCCGCGTCCACCGCAGCCCACGATGCCCACCTTGAAGACGCGCTTGGCGCCTTCTGCCCTGAGGATCGCAGGCGCGGCGCACACGCCGGCCGCCAGAGTGGAGGTCTTGATGAAGTCTTTTCTTGTCATTTGTCTTTTCCTTTGACTTTTACTGATTAACTGATTAGCCAATCAACCATCAACTATTCACTATTGCCTGTCACCTGTTCACTGTATCAGGCCTTCGCCCACTGCTCACGCAGCATGGCGGACATCTTGGCGAGGATCTCGCGCTTCTGGGCGTTGTTCGGCCAGATGGGCTTGTTCTGCGCGTTGCGGCCCACCTCGGGGAAGCCGGCCTCAACGGAGACCGCGCCGCGGTAGCCGATGAACTTGAGCCCCTTGAAGCCGTCCACATAGTCGTCCGCCGCGCCGTCCGTGCCGGGAATGCGGCGTGTCTTGAGGGAGGCGATGTGCACGTGCGTGAGCAGCTGGCCCGCCGCCACGAACGCGGCGAAGAAGTTCGGCTCCTCCCAGCGCATGTGCCAGAAGTCGCCCATAACCGTGCAGCCCTTGCCGATCTCCTGGGCCATCTTCGCGCCGTCGGCCACCTGGCGCAGGAACGGAGTCTCGCCGCGGCGGAGAGGCTCTAGCACGATGGAGGTACCGCACGATGCGGCCTTCTCGGCAAGACGCTTGCCGGTGTTCTCCACGAAATCTGCGCGCAGCTCCTTGAGGCCCACTTCGGGCTTGCCGCGCGCGGGGCAGATGATGAGGCCAACGCTCTTCATCTCGCCGAGAATCTCGAGAACGGGCATGAACTTCTCGACTTCGGCATCGTTCTTCGCCTTGTCGGCGTAGTCGAAGCGGGAGGGACCGCACGCGGTGGCCAGAAGAAGGCCGCGCTTCTTCGCACCCTCGGCCACCTTGAGGCCGCGGTCGCGCAGCCAGCCGAGTCCGCTCGGCGTCTCGACCGCCTGGAAACCGTTCTCAACGAGGAAATCGAGCTTGGCGTCGACGTCGTCGGCGGTGGGGATCCCGCCCCACTGAAGGCAGAGGTTCAGCTTCGCCGGCTGTGGCGGAGGCGCCAGCTTGGGCAGCCCCGCGGGGTATGCGCTCTTGCATTCCTCGGCCCTTGCAGGCAGCACGGCCGCAAGACCAGCCACGGACGCGCCCGCAATAAAATCACGTCTGTTCATTAAGACTCCTTTGATTAGTGGTTGAAAGATATTTTAGCGAAAACACTCCGCGCGCGCAAGAGCTATTTTTAGCGCATAGCGCCTAATGACTGGTGGCTACGAAGGAAAGCGGCGGCCACGGCGAAGGCGCTCACGACATTCAGCGAGTTCTTCATGCCGTGCGAGCGGATCTCAAGCACTTCGTCGGCCATCGCCACCACGTCGGGATCAAGCCCGAAGCGCTCGTTGCCGAGCAGGATGGCGCATGGAAAGACGATGGAGGCGCGCGATATGTCGGAAGCGCCGTCCACCGTCTCGAGCGCGTAGATGCGCCGCCCTTCGGCGCGCAGGGCGTCCACTGCGTCGCGAACGTCGTCCACGTGCGTCCAGGGGGTCGTCTCGTCGGCGCCTAGCGCGGTCTTCTTGACCTGCGGATTCTCGGGCGTGGGGGAGTAGCCGCAAAGCACGAGACGCTCAGCGCCGAAGAAGTCCGCCGTGCGGAAGATGCCGCCCATGTTGAATGCGCTGCGCACGTTGTCCGCCACCACCGCGAACGGTGCGCGGTCGGCGCACGCCGGGCCGTCCGTCGTGCGGATTCCCATCTCGGCGTCCGTCACCTTTGCACGCCTGTCCACGCGCTCTAGCGGCACGAGCGCCGCCTGGATTGAGCGTTCGGTAGCGCCTGGTTGCAGCAGATGGGCGATCGCGAGAAGGCGCTTCGACTGGGCTGTGCGGAGGAAGTCGAACGCCGCGGCTCGCACGGCGTCGTCTCCAGGCCGCGCAGCCGCTTCGCGCACAAGGCGATATGCTTCGCGCCACTCTTCGTTGGATAGGTCGATCATTTGATCAGGATGTTGTCGATGAGGCGCGTCTTGCCGCAGTACACGGCGAGAAGCACGGCCACGCCCTTCTCAAGGCGCTTCACCGGCGCTAGCGTCTCGCCGTCAACGGCCTCCACGTAGTCAACGACGAGCCCTGCGGACTCCAACCGCCGCACTATCTTGGCGCGTTCGGCCTTCCACGGCACCTTGCCCTTCGCCTTCACGGCCGAGGCCGCCGCGAAGAGCGCCTGCGAAAGCGCGCAAGCCCTCTTTCTCTCGTCGTCAGAAAGGTACGTGTTGCGCGAGCTGCGCGCAAGCCCGCTCGGCTCGCGCACGATCGGAGCCACCACTACGTCGAGGTCGAAGTTCAGATCGCGCACCATGCGCCGTATCACGGCGGCCTGCTGGAAGTCCTTCTGCCCGAAGACGGCGAAGTGCGGATGCACGAGGTTGAAGAGCTTGGCGACCACTGTGCAGACGCCGCGGAAATGGCCTGGACGCCGCGCGCCGCAGAGTCCCTTCGACAGGTCCTCCTCGTTCACGTACACCGAATGCGCGTCGAGGTACATGTTCGCTGGCGTGGGGAAGAAGACGGCCGTTGCGCCGGCCGCGCGGCACTTGGCGAGGTCGGCCTTCTCGTCGCGCGGGTACTTGTCGAAGTCCTCGTTCGGACCAAACTGCACGGGATTCACGAACACGCTCACCACGATCTCCTGCGCCCCGCGCCTCTTCGCCTCCGCGATTAGCGACAGATGCCCCTCGTGGAGATATCCCATCGTGGGCACAAGCGCCACCTTGCGCCCCTCCATGCGCCTGGCGGCGCACCATTTCTGAAGCTTCTTCGGCTCTGTGAAAATCTTCATCTCTTCCTCCTTGAAACAGGCTTTCTGCCCGCGCCCAAGATTATACCAAATCCGCCGCGCAAGGTGAAGGCATTACCGGCGCGCCGCGGGGATGCGGCGCACGTGGTCGCCCGGACCAAGCATCTCTGCCTTGCCGCCAGGCGGCGTCACCTTCGCCTTGGTGCCGGGCGGAATCGTGAACTTCCATTCAAGGCCGCCGTCCGGCGAGTAGCGCCACTCGCTCTTCACCACGCCGAACTTCGTGCGGTACGAGGCCCTGCAGAAGCCAACGCGCCTGTCGGGCCTTGGAGCAAGCGTGAACTCAGCGTACCCGCCCTTCTCGCCGGGACGTATCCCCGCCATCGTGCGGTACATCCATCCCATAACCGCGCCGTAGGCGTAGTGGTTGAAGCTGTTCATCGCCACCGGACCAAACCCGCGCTCCTTCGTGTAGCCGTCCCACCGCTCCCAGATC
>CAMIVJ010000337.1 GCA_946401765.1 uncultured bacterium
GTTTCCAATTGGCCATTGGCAAATGGAATTGGATACTGGCAACAATGGCAACATTTCCATTTTTCTGACCTGCATTTTCGGCTTGATTCCGCACGGCCGAAACAGTATAATCATTCAACTGAATTTCCTAAACAAAAAAGCACAACAAAAAACTGGAGAAACAATGAAGTTCCGTATTGCCGTAGTTACGTGCGTTCTTTCCATGGCGATGTGCCTGATGGCGCAGGATAAGAACAAGTCGGTGGTCGTGGTGAACATCAAGGGCGTGGAGCGCGTGCCCGTGAGCGTGGAGACCGCCGGGGGCAGCGCCGCGGCGGATGCGTTCAACGCGTCGCTCAAGCGCAACCTCGCCATCAGCGGCTACTTCGAGCTGCGTGCAAGCGGCGGCGCCGTTCGCATCACCGGCAATCCGGGCGCCCTTGTGTCGGCAGCCGGCGTGGGGCCGAACAATATGACCGTCAAGACGAACAAGGCGTTTGCCGACGCGAAGGCCGCGCGCATGGCGGCGCGCGAGTTCGTGGACGCCATCGTGAACGTGCAGACCGGCGCCAAGGGCTTTGCGTGCGAGCGCATCGTGTTCGCCGACCGCAAGGGCAAGGACAACGGCGAGCTCTACACCTGCTACCCCGACGGCTACGACATCCGCCAGCTCACGCAGGATCGCCATGCGGTGGTCGGTCCGCGCTGGGCGCCGAACAAGGAGGACATCTACTACACCGGCTTCCTGCAGAAGACTCCTCTCGTGTACCGCATCTCGTCCTCCACTGGAAAGCGCGAACTGCTCGCCTCCTTCAAGGGACTCGCCACTGGCGCCGCGATCGCCCCCGACGGAAAGCGCTGCGCGATCATCCTCTCCTTCCAGGGCAACCCCGAGCTGTACGTCTTTGACATGTCTGCGAAGATGATCAACCGCATGACTCGCACTCAGCGCGCGAGCGAGGCATCGCCCTGCTGGAACAAGACGGGCACGAAGATCGTGTACGTGAGCGACGAGACGCGCCAGCCGCAGATCTACCTGCTCGACGTCGCCACCAAGAAGTCCACGCGCCTCACGCGCACCGGCAGCCAGAACACGAACCCCGACTGGGGTCCCGACGGGCGCATCGTGTACGCCTCCAAGCGCGGCGGGCAGAACGTGCTCGTGGTGATGGACCCCGCGAAGGGCGAGGCCTCCGCGCGCGTGGTGACTGCTCCCGGCGCGTGGGAGCATCCCAGCTGGGCGGCAGATGGCCGTCACGTGGTGGCCGAGAGCAACGGCGCCATCTACATCGTGGACACCGATCCCGAGGTGGTCGAGGCGAAGGAGCGTCCCATTCAGCTTTTCCGCAACGCCGGCCATTGGATGAATCCATCCTGGTGCCGCTGATCACCTTGCGAAGCTTTTCCGAAAGGAGACTGCCGCCATGTTGAACCGCAGAGAATTCATCGGTCTCGCCGCCGCAGGTGCCGCGTTCGCGGGTCTTGGCGCGCAGAAGGGGCGCATCCTCTTCGGCGCATGCCGCGGATTCGGCGACGCGCCGCTCATGAAGGAGCTTGGGTATGACTTCATCGAAGGCGGCGTGGCGCACGCGCTTCAGCCCGACAAGAGCGACGAAGAGTGGAAGCGCCGGCGCGACGAAGTGCGCGCCCTGCCGATCCCGCTGCGCAGCTGCAACGGCTTTCTGCCCGGAAAGTTCCGCCTCACCGGCGAGAAGGCCAGCTTCGACAAGCCTCTGAAGTATGCGGAGAAGGCATGCCGCCGTGCGGACGAGGTGGGCCTGAAGACGATAGTGTTCGGTTCCGGCGGCGCACGCAATGCGCCCAAGGGATTCCCCAAGGAGAAGGCGGTGGAGCAGTTCGTCGACTTCTGCAAGCGCCTGGCCGGTCGCATCGCCGACTGCAAGGTGTGCGTGGTGCTCGAGCCGCTGCAGCCGAAGGAGGCGAACTACCTCAACTTCGTGCGCGAAGGCCGCGAGCTCTGCGAGCGCATCGGCTCGCCGCGCATCCGTCTGTTGGCGGACATCTTCCACATGCTTCAGGGCGGCGAGGGCGCGCAGTCGATCGAGCAGACGACGCCTGATCTGCTCCGCCACTGCCACATCGCCGAGAAGGGGCCTCGCACCGCGCCTGGCCTGTCGTCCGACGGCTCGCAGTTCGCCCCGTACTTTGACGCGCTGAAGAAGATCGGCTACGAAGGCGGCGTCTCCTGCGAGTGCGGCTGGGGCAAGAAGGAGGATCTGCGCGCGAACCTTGAGAAGGCGCTTGCTGTGATGCGCCGGCTCTCCGGACAGGTCTGATTGCGTAAAATCTTGCGATTCTCGCCGTTTGGCATTGACTTTTCGGGGGGGATAGAGGATAATTATCAGCGTTTCAAGTTTGAAATCCGAGTAAGGCGAAGAGTATGGCTGAAGAGAACACAGAGAAGAACGGCGAGGGCGCGCTTGATCTGAGCGCGCTCGGGTCGTTTGACTTCACACCGGACTGGGCCAAGGGCAGACCGGACGACACGTCGAAGTACGCGCGGTTCGAAGCGCGCGAGGAGCGCGGCGACCGTGGGGACCGTGGCGATCGCGGACGTTTCCCGCAAGGCGGCCAGCGCCGCGGAGACCGTGGTGACCGCGGCGATCGTGCGCGTTTCCCGCAGGAGGGGCAGCGCCGTGAAGAGCGTGGCGGCGGAGACAGGCCGCGGCGCGACGACCGCCCTCGCTTCCAACGCGGCGGAGAGCGTCCCCAACGCCCCTTCGTGAAGCCTCTCGACGTCGATGTGCGCATCCTTCCCGAACAGCGCCAGCTCGGCGATTTCATCCGCAAGATCCAGAGCGCGCCCTACATGGCGTATCCGCTCAAGCAGCTGGCGTACTTCTTCCTCGACCATCCCGAGGCGTGCGTGCTGCGCGTGTCGCCGAAGAAGGACGCCGAGCCGATTTCGTTCCACCAGTGCAAGGCGTGCGGGTTCGTGGCGTTCTCGGAGGATGAGCTCATGGCGCACGTCGTGGCCGCGCATCTCGGCGACTACTACGATTGCGAGGAGGTGGAGTGCGAGCCGCCGAAGGGCACCTTCAGCTGCGTGGCGCGCTGCGGGCTGAGCGGCGAACTGCTAGGCCCGCCAAACCTGCACGGCTACGATTCGCGCGTCCGCGAGATGCTGCGCACGCGCTATCCCGACATGGACGAGGCCGCGTACCGCGCGCGCATCGAGATGGTGCGCGATCCCGACGTGGTGGAGCAGTGGAGACAGTCCGCCACCAAGAAGACAATCTACCGCCGCAAGGGAGCGCAGGCCGCCGCGCCTGCGGCCGAAGGCGATGCGGCCCCCGTGGAGGTGCCGGCCGTCGAGCGCGAGATGGCGGAGCTCGAGTTCCGCCGCCTCTTCGCACCGGCTCTGCTCACGGCCCCGCGCACGGTCGACATCACTGCGGACAAGGCGCTCAAGTCGTCCAACCTCGGCCTCGTCTTCGCCTGCCGCGACGCGATCCAGAAGGAGCGTCGCTTCCCGTCGTCGCTCTTCTTCGCCCTGCGCGGCGCTTTCCATCACCGCAAGCTCCAGTTCTTCCGCGCCAACGATCCTCGCGGGCCGGAGTTCGTGATCGCCGTCAAGCCTTCCGCGCTCGACACGGCCCACGCGATTCCCGAGCTCGCCGCGCTCGTCAAGTACGTGGAGGAGCACCTCGACCTGTCGCCCGGCGCAGTGGCGGCAGCTCTCGCCGAAGGAGATCCGGAGAAGGCCAAGGCGGCGAAGGCTCACATCATGTGGCTTCTTGAGAAGGGACACCTCGTGTGCTACGCGAACGGCGGACTCGTTTCGCCGGCAGAGCATCCGTATTGGCGACCGCGGCCGCGCAGGCCGCAGCAGCCCAAGCCTGCCGAAACTCCGAAATCCGAAACTCCGGCACC
>CAMIVJ010000338.1 GCA_946401765.1 uncultured bacterium
CCGTGATCGGCGGCGTGGGATACAGCTTCTCCATCAGCGCCACCACGTTCTCCCTCCTCTCCCGCAGCGCCGCGTTCTCCGCCGCAACCACCAGCTTGCGCAGCGTCTGCTTCGCCCCGTCGTCCCTGCCGCCCTTTCCATGCGGCGTGCCCCCCTCCAGCAGCCTCGTAACGAGCTTTACGTACTCGTCTTCGAATTTCGGACGGCCGAAATACCTTCTCGCCCCCCACGCGAACGCCTGCATGAAGAAGTCTCCCTCCCGCGGCAGCCCCTCAAGCACCTTCGAGTAGATTCTGAAGAGCCTGTTCGACGACTTCTTCCCCACGCGCTCCAGCGCCACGCCCAAGAGCGACGCGTAGTTCGGATACTCCGAGCACTTCCGCTCAGGAAGTCGCGCGGCAAGAAGCATGCGCGCCATCGCGTCGTCGAGCTCGGCCTCCCTGCCGGGCGCGGCAAGCGTGTCGAAGTAGTCCTTCATCAGATTTGCCATCACCGGCACGCGCCACGACGCCGTCTTCAATACGACGTCGGCATACTCGTTCCACTCGCTCTGCGGCGCGCCGCTGGCCTTCAGATGCCTGCGCCAGGCGTCGCCCGCCTGCCAGTTGCCTGGCGCGCTCTCCATCGCGCGCCTGTACGCGGCCACGGCATCGCGGGAGAAGTACTCCCTGCGCATGGTCGCATTCAGCACGTCGCCGAGCCACCGCGCATGCTCGCGCGCGGCAATAGTCGTGCCCGTGTAGAGCTCTTCGCCGGCAAGCAGGCTCTGGTAGCCGCCGAAGCCAAGCACGCTGAAGCGCGCCCCGGTGAACGGCTGGATGTAGTAGCGGGTGAGCCACTGGCGCGGATCGCCGCGCGCAGGGCGCACCACGAACGCGCAGTGACCCGGCTGCCCGGCCGTCACCGCCATCATCCCGTGCGCGTGGCACAGCGTGACGCCGAAGGACGATATCATTCCGCACACGCCGCCTATCTCCGGACTCGTTATGAACCTCGACTGCGCATGCAGCCATGGCTGATAGTATTCCGGCCTGTGGATCAGCTCCCCGAAGCAGTTGTACATGCGGTACGGCACCTTGAACGCGAGGCGCCACGTCTTCTCCATCGTGGTGTTGCAGTAGGCGTTGAGCGCGGCGAGGTCCTCCGGGTCGTTTCTCTCCCACGGGAAAAGCAGATAGCGCATTTCATAGACGTTCAGGCCATACACGGAGTCGTGCAGCCGTCCCGCGTCGGAGAACTCCTTGAAGAGCTGAAGCGTGCGAACGAGCGCGGCGTCGTTCGGCATCGGCTTGGGCGCGCCAGTTCCTTCTGGCAGACGCGCGGCGACGCCTTCGGGCGGAGGGTTCGTGGGCGAGAAGTTCAGCGCGAACGCAGTCGCGGCATTGCGAAGGAACGCGTTGGTGTACACGCCCGGTTCGTTCCACGCCATGAGGTCCAGCAGCTCAAGAGCGGCTGCCGCGCCATGGCGCCACGGACCCGATCCGGCGAACGCCTCCATCCACTCGCGGTCCGAGAAGAACGCTGCGAGGAAGCGCTCTCCCCCTTCGAGACCCTGTATCTTCGCGATCGCCCCTTCACCCGCAAGCGCACCTGCGCTCAGCATGATGTGCGCGCGAACGAGCGATTCGCTCTGGGCGGACGTGATGCGCGCAAGGCCGTTGACGCCCTGCATGGACTCGACGACTTTGACGTCATCCCAGAGCGTCTTGAGGCGCTCGAAGCTCTTGTTCCCGGTCACCTTGCCGCGCGGACGCAGAATCTCCCTCTGCGGCTGCGGCTTTAGATGTTTCGCCGCCTCGGGCGCGCCGTATCTTCGCATGAAGCCCACCGCCGCCATGCCCCAGAGCGTAGTGCTGTCCTGAGAGGCGATGTGGTCGAGCAGCTTGACGTTGTCGGCCTTGCGCGATGCGTCCTCGCGGTACAGCGCGAACGGCAGCATCTCGATCGCCTGGCGCTGCGTGAGCGTGAGGTGACGCGCCGATTTCGCCTTCTCGCGCTCGATGATCTTCTCGCCCTTTGCGAAGTTGCCGCTCTTGCGCGCAGCGGTGACGTCGGTGATGAGCTTCACGCCGGACCCCATCGTGAAGCGCCGCTGCCACGAGGTGGCGTCGTCGGGGTCAAGCTCCTTCAGTCGGCTGAACACTCCGCCGTAGCACTTCTTGCCGAGAAGGCGCTCCGTGCCGCCCAGAAGCGGCTCCATGAGCTCAAGCGCCTCGCCCAGCTTTTCGGCCGCGTCCGCGCCTTTGAGTTTTCCGGCTTCGGCAATAAGCGCCTCGGCTCTGTCGCGCACGCGTTCGGCCTCGTCCACACGGGCGGCAAGCTCTTCGGCCGTGGTCGAAATCGAGATGCTCTCAAGGGCCAGGAAGCCGCGTCCGTTGGGCCCCACCAGAAAGAGCGCCGGGAGCCTGAACGAGGCGAGGTCTGCGGGCGCCGCCCACTTGCCGGCCTTTTCGCTTTCGGGCGTGGGCTTCTCGCGCACGTCCAGCAGTCCCGTCACGTAGCGCGCCTCCACCGCCTTCTTGAACGCTGCGCTTTCGTACGTGGCGCATACGGCCCGCCCAGCCCTGCTCCAGTCTCCGCCGTAGGCAAGCACCATCGCGCCCTTGCCAGCCCTCTTCGCGTCGTCCAGAATCGTGGCGTGCGCAGTTGCCGCGAGCGAGACGAGCGCGGCAACGCACGCGTACACCGCAATCACGGACATGTTCTGCTTTCTTGAACTTGACATTGTCTTGCCCTTGACTTTACCCACAGACTGCTAGGGGGAAGCGGCACATCAAAGCACGAGCGTTGCGACGGACGGGAAGTGGTCGCTCGGATAGAGCTTCGTGCCGGGGCGCGTGTCGGAGACCGTGCGATAGTCCAACACCTTCGTGCCGGGCGAGACGTAGATGTAGTCGATGCGCTTCATGTCGGACTTGTCTCCGGGAATGCTTCTCTGGTCGATCGGCTTCTTGAGCGCCTCCACGATCGAGAGCTCCTTCTCGTACCAGTGCCAGAAGTTGAACGTCCGCCACGAGCCCTGCGGCGGCGTCTTGGAAAGGTAGATGGCGTCCGTGAGCAGCTTCGACACGGACTTCGCCGGCTTCTCGTACTCAAGGCAGTTGTGGTCGCCGACAAGCACGACGGGCGCGCCCCGGCCGAAATCCTTCATGCGCTCGATGATGAGCAGCATTCCCTTCTCGCGCGCCTCCTCGCTCTTGTGGTCCGTGTGGGTGTTGGCGAAGGAAAACGTCTTGCCTGTGGCCTTGTCCTTCAGGACGGCATACGTGCAAATCCGCGGGAACGCCGCGTTCCACGACTTCGAGCCAGGCACGTCCGGCGTCTCGGAGAGCCAGAACGTGCCATTCGTCACGGCCTCGAACCGGTCGCGGCGAAACGCCACGGGCGACGCCTCGCCGTTCACGCGGTCCGCGTTCCGTCCCTCGCCGGTGAACGCATAGTCCGGGAAGCGCCGCTCCAGCCATTTGCGCTGGTCCGGCAGCACCTCCTGGAATCCGACCACGTCGGGGTTCTCGCGCTCGACCGTGCGAGCAAAGTCGTCGCGCCGCGCCTTCCAGTTGTTGTCCGGGGACTTCTTGTCGCCCGCCGAATAGCGGACGTTGTACGTCATCACGCGCACCTGCGGCGCCTTCGCCGCCGGGCGCACTTCGGCCGCGCCCAAGGCGACGCCGAACAGTACAGAGACTACAGCAGAACAAGCGATTCGATTCATCTGGACACTCCATTTCGCGGATTTCGCTTTGATTTTCATGCGCACAGTATACCATAATTCCATTCCCCCAACAACCTGTAGCACCACCAACGCCAACTTAGGGGCGCATCTGCGAAATTCACCGCCGAGCCTTCTGATGATTGGAAACAACTATTT
>CAMIVJ010000339.1 GCA_946401765.1 uncultured bacterium
GGCAAGGAGCCGCGCGTGCTGCTGCTGTGCGAGTTCGAGGACTGCTGGGCCGGCACGATGCATCTCGACCTCACAAAGGAGTGCCGCATCAAGTCGATCGATATCATCGAGAAGGTCGTGAAGGAGCTCTCCGCCAAGAAGGCCGTTTTCCTGATGGGCGACTGGAACGCCAATCCCGCATCGACCGAGCTCGGGATGATACGCAAGTTCATGCAAGTCGTCTCGTGCGAGAACACGGCCACGTTTCACGGCGTCAACCTGAAGGAGGCCGAGCGCGTGAACGCGAACCACTGCATCGACTTCATCGCGGTGGATGCCGCGCACGCTTCCAAGTACAAGGCCTCCGACGCACGTGTTGTCGAAGACAGAAGAACCTCCGACCACGCGCCCATCCGCGTGACGCTTGACAAATGAAAGGCAACTGAAGATGAAACGAATATTCTTGTTCCTGGCCGCGAACTTCGCCATCATGCTGGCGATGTCTGTGGTGTTCAACGTTGTGTGCGCGTTTCTCGGAATGGATCCCGCCGAGGCGTACAAGACGACGGGGCTCAACCTCCAGGCGTTGGCGCTGTGGTCGCTCGTGTACGGCATGGCGGGCAGCGTGATATCATTGCTTCTCTCGAAGACGATCGCAAAGTGGTCGGTGGGTGCGCGCACAATCACGGGCGAAGAGGGCGAGAGCGAGCGATGGCTTGTCGAAACTGTGCGCTCGCTTGCTGAGCGCGCGAACGTGAAGATGCCTGAAGTGGCGATCTACGAGGGCGAGGCGAACGCGTTCGCGACGGGCGCCTTCAAGAACAGCGCGCTCGTGGCCGTCTCCACGAAGATCATGGAGCAGATGACGCGTGAGGAGCTGCGTGCGGTGCTGGGGCACGAGATGAGCCATGTGTCGAACGGCGACATGGTGACGATGACTCTTCTGCAGGGCGTATTGAACGCGTGCGTGCTCTTCTTCTCGCGCGTGGCGGCGTTCTTCGCGTCGCGCGCTCTTTCCGACAACCGCCGCGGCGGCAGGGGAATATACTACCTGGTCTACTATGTGATGCAGATCACGCTGGGCATCGCGGCGTCGATTGTGGCGATGTGGTATTCGCGCCGCAGGGAATATGCGGCGGATGCCGGAAGCGCGAATCTGCTCGGCTCGCCTTCTTCGATGATCGCGGCGCTGCGCAGGCTCGGCAATCTGCAGCCCGGCGTGCTGCCCGATTCGCTTGCGGCATTCGGCGCGGTGGGCGGCAAGAAGAGCATCATGAGCCTTTTCGCCACTCATCCTGCGCTCGAAGACCGCATCGCGGCCCTCGAGCGCCTCCAGCGCGGCGTGTGAACCTTCTCCGTGCCTGGCGCGTTTAACGCGTTGAAGGAACAGGAGCAAGGAACGTCAATGAACAGAAACTTCAAGAAGGGCTTCACCCTCATCGAGCTGGTGTTGGTGGTGGGCATCGTGGCCATCATATCCGTGATTGCGATCGGCAAGTTCACCGACTTCAGGAAGAGCGCCGCGCGCAAGACGAACGTGGCTAACATCAAGAACATCGCCCGCACAATCAACACCGAGCTTGCGATGAAGGACGGCGAGAAGACGACCGGCATGTTCGCCTACGCCGAGTCGCTCATCGACAGCGCTGAGGGCGGCGGCGACGCCACTGGCGCGGAGGGTTCGTACAAGGTGGCGGAGAACTGGTATGACGGCTCTGGCGGCGTGGTGCCCGGCATCTACTGTGGCATCAAGCGCACGGGGCTCGTGACGAACGCCGGCGGCGTCGGAACGGGCGAGGTGGCGGCGATCGCCGACGCGCACGAGCAGAACGTGGGCCTCGAGCCGTTGGCTAAGGCCACGACGTCGCGCGGCGCCACCACTCCGGCGAAGCTCTGCATGTACTATCTCGCGGCTGCCGACGTGACGGCCCTCAAGGACGCTGGCGTGAGCATCGTCTCGCGCCACAACTACTCGAACATGCAGGCCTCCACGCTCAACTGGAACTCCAGCAAATACTATACGCAGATGGGCCTGCACTCGACTGGTGGCGGCCCTGGAATGCGTCCCGACCTCTCGGCGTGCTACCCCGTGGTGCTCACGAACGGCTCGGCCGTCGCGGTGCTGAATCCGGCCGCGTGCGAATCCATCTACCGCGACCTTGGTCTCGACTATGCCACCACGTACAACGTGAGCGGGCTCGACCCGAACGATCCCGCCACATACTACGCGAAGGGCATCTGCTGCAAACTCTACGTCTTCGGGCTCGGGCGGGACTGCGCAGCGTCCACCAAGTTCTTCGAGAACCATCCGCGCTGCCCCACGCTCGACAAGACGCACTACCGCAACTACCTGCTAATATTCAAGCAGAACTCGGGTCTTGGCAACAGCGGCAGCGCCGTGTCGTTCGTAGGCGTGATAGATCCGGCGGGCAACACCGCCAAGCAGGCGCAATACGATGCAGACTACTCGTCTTGAGCATTTGCCAACGCGCGGCGGAAATGATATACTCTTGCGCATGAAATTCAACAGGAAAAAGTCATTTCTGCCGTCCATCGCCGCGCTGGCAATGTTTCTCTGCGCGGGATGCACGACCATATTCAACTCCGCGACGGACCTCTACACCGACTACATCGGCTCGCGCAGATGGGTGCGGAGCGCCGATCTAGGCGGTGGTCGCGTGGAGGAGGTGATAGACCGCTCGTTCGAGAACGGCACCTTGCGCGGGCGCTTCGAGGGCGTGGGATCCTGCACGCAGGTGATCTACCGCATGCCAGCCTCCACCGACCACGTGACCGTGCTTTGCGAGGCGGTGCTGCCGCGCACGTGGAACGGGCGGGTGCTGCTTCTCGGATGCGACGGGCCGGGCGGTGACTTCCCGAAGGACGCCACGCTCTTCGCGAAGGACGGCACGGCCGTGATCAGCTGCGACGGCGGAATGAACGGGGTGAGAAACCGCGATGGCTCGCCGAGCGGATTGAAGTCCGGCGTGAAGCGTCCCGGTGCGCGCAAGATGTTCGCGCAGGAGGCTCTCCACCTCGCCATCTCCGGCGGCCGCGAGCTTGTGGCGGCGCGTTATGGCCGCGCGCCTGAGAAGATCTGCTTCTACGGACGCGAGACCGGCGGCGCGCAGGGGCTGATCTTGGCCGAGCGCCATCCCGAAGACGTAGATGCGCTGCTGCTCGTGAACCCGGCAGCGAACTTCTGGGATGCTCTTGCGTACGAGTTCAACGTGGCGCGCAACATCAGTGGCATTTCCGGGCACCGCATCATCAAGGAGGTGCAGTGCGAGGCGATGCTCTACGCCGCACGCCAGGTGCTCAACAGCAAGGAGCATAGAGTGGGCGAGTCCGACTTCTTTGGCTACGCCGCGCAGATCGACCCCGTCTTCCAGCGCTCGTACAAGACCGAGAAGGTGCGCGCCATGTGGCACGAGCTGCTCACCGCGCAGACCGTCACCACGAATCTGCGCACGCGCGTCTATGCCGTGCCGCTCAACGTGGACCTTTCGCCGTACATCAGATACTCGCCGTGGCGCGTGGCGTGGTTCTTCGGAGAGAACGAGATGGGCCACAACGTGACGCCCACCGAACTGCTCGCCGCGCGCGAAGATGCCGCGCCGCTTTCCGCATCAAATGACCTCACCGCATTCGGCAAGCGCGGCGGCACCATGCACGTTGTGCTGGAGGCGAACAACGCATTCGTGCCTGCGCCGATGGTGGATGAATGGCTGCCGAAGGTGAAGGGCGTCACGCCCGACGTGCTGCGCGTGAAGAACTGCGAGAATCCTTCGGAGCTGGTAAGAGACATCGCGACCGGGAAGCGGATTGCCCCCCCTGAACCCGCGAAGAAGCCTGCGCCCGCGCCTGCACCTGCCGCGAAGAAGCCTG
>CAMIVJ010000340.1 GCA_946401765.1 uncultured bacterium
AATCGACAACGCGCGCATAGTTGTCGTTGAACAGGTTGGCACCCGTGGTGTTGCCGGTGAGGCTGCCCGTCTTCGACGTCCACGTCACGCGCTCTCCGTCCGGATCGGGCGAGGTGAGGTCCCGCAGGCCGGCGGAGATCGTGCCGTCTCCGGCGAGGCCGCCGACGGTGAGGCTGTGCCCGTTGAGGTTGAGCGTCTTGTTGGTCGCCACGGTGACCGTCCCGAACACCTCGTCGCCGAGGAGCGTGAAGTCGTCGTCGAAGGTCTTGTCGATCAGTGTGTCGGAAAGCGAGCCGGTGCCGTTGCTCATTGTTTTGAACCTCCCGCCCGTGGTGTCGCTGTCGCCTACCGCGTCGTAGAGGCCGACGACGCCGCTGGCGTTCTTTGCGGGAACAAGGTCGAGCTTCAGGCTCCCCGCTGCGTCATAGACCTTGAACGAGTAGAGAAAGTGGGATGACCAGTTGCCGGGGGAATTGATCTTGGTGGTGTGCGACGCGAACAGGCAGAGCTCCGAGCCGACCGTGAAGTCGTTGGCGACAGTCCACGAGGCATTGACGACCTCCGCGCCCGTGAAGGCGTTCGTCACCGCAAGCGTCTTGGCGTTGCCGTCGGCTACTATCGTGTATTTCGTGTAGGCGGCAAGGTTGTCGCGCCTGTTGACCGTAAAGGAGGCCGGCACGGCGCCGTCGCCGAGCGAGACGTTGTTGATGATGACGCCGACCTGCTTCCCCGCGTATGCAAACGCCGTGAACGCATCTTTGGTCGTATTTGAACGCGCGCACCAGAGGCACTCCACCGTACTGGCCTGCGACGGGCACCACGTCATCACGATCTTGTCCGTCGCATTCGGCGTGTAGCCGGTCTTGACCTGGACGTTCTTGTTTGCCTTGATGTACGGCAGCCGCGTGTAGCCCTCGGGCAGACCGTCTGCCGCCGCCGGCATTGCTGCGCAGATTGCGGCCGCGACAAGCGCGGCCCTCCCGATGCGGCGCGTGAGGACACGCGCCCTCCCGATTTCTAGCAACTTGAACGACATACAATGCTCCTTTGTTACAAGCCACCGTTCCGAGGAAACCTATATTCCCTGAACGTGGCTTATAATTTAGCATTTTTTTGTCTGCCGTCAAGTGGCAATTTTCCGGATTTTCCGAACCGGCCTCACTCCCTGAATCGCAGGGAGTGGAGCGTGCAGATGGAGCGATTCTTGACGGGCGACGAAAAGGTGAAGTAAAGCGCCTCGCGGCCCTTCACGGCGGCAAGCGCCTCAATCGGCACTTCCACCGTCTGCAAGCCGCCCGGCATGTCCCGCGTCACGCGGAACGAGCCGACCTTCAGGCCCCCCTCGTTCGCCGCAGGACGCTTCACCCAGACGTCGACCACGCCATCCACGCCGCCCGGCTCAAGCTCGACGAGCAGCTTCAGTCCCCTCTTTCCGGCCGTCTTGCTGAAGTTGAAATACTTCCATCCGGCGACGGAACCGTCCGTGCAGTTGACGAGCGCACAGCGGTTCACGTCCGGGCCGTATGCGTTCTTCGCCGCATACCCGTCACAGCGGAACGGCACGGGATAGGGTCCGGAATATGCGTATCTCGGCCTGCGGCGGGCGGGCACGGGCCCCGTGTAGTGGCTGGCGATTCCCGCGGCATGGAGCTCGAACGGGTCAAGTCCCTCGGTCTCGAAACCCATGGAATCGATCTCCGCCTCCGAAATGGACACCTTCCCGCCCGGCCTCTCATCGACCGTCACGTTCACGCGGCCAACCATCGCCTGGCGCGAAAACTCGTTCAAGCCGGTCTGCCGGTGGTAGAACACGTACCAGCGCCCGTTGACCTCGCAGAGGCTGCCGTGCGTGTTGCCGCCCGGCGCGGCGGTGATGCGCGTCTTCCCGTCCGGCCCTTTCTCGCGCCCGCGGAGATCGATCAGCGTGCCACCGTACGTGAAGGGCCCGAGCGGACTGTCGGAATAGGCGTAGGCAAGCGTGCAGTACTCCGCCGCAAGGCCGAATTCGCCTTCCGCCGTGTGCCGGGCGTAGACGAGCACGTACTTGCCCTTTATCTTGCGCATGGAAGGCCCCTCGAAGTAGCGGTCCTCCCCCTTTTGGCGCCACGACGTGACGACGTTCCTGCGAATCTCCGCGCCGGGCTTGAGCGTACACATGGTGGACGTGTCGAGCTCCGCCGCCGAAACGCTGTCGCTGCCGAACCCCACGTCCCTGCCCCAGTAGACATACGCCCTTCCGTCGTCATCGACAAACGTCGCAAGATGGAACCCGAAGCTCTCCACCTTCTGCGGATCGGTCTTGGACCAGTTGCAGACCGTGAACGGGCCGTCGGGGCGGCTGGACTTCGCCACCATTCCCAGCCGCTGGCGGGCCTGGACGTTGAACGGGAACAGGTAATACGCCTTCTTCCCGTCCTTCTCCGTCACCACCTGCGCGTCGGGATCCCAGAGGAGATCCCCCTTGCCGGACTTATGAAGCGGCCGTCCGTTCGCGTCGTTGACAGAGCGGAAGATGACCCCGTCGCATCTCCATCGGCTCGGGTTCTCGAGCGGCGCCGACCACAGCGTGTAGTCGTAGCCGCAGTAGGCGTTGCGGCTCGTGTCGTGCGAGCCGTAGAGGTACACGCGCTTCTTCCCCGGATTGTCCGGATCGTCGAAGACGTACGGCTCGCCGTCTGGTATGTATTCCCACAGCGGCAGGATCGGATTTGACGCGAACGTGACACTCGACGCAATTGCCGCAACCGCGAACAGCGCCGTCTTGACAGAACTACGCGGCGTCGTTTCCGATGCCGTTCCTTGCCTCTTCAATGGCGTCATTTGCGATTTACCGTTCAACGTCGTTGGTCTCCCAAAGAAGATGGGCGGTATGATAGCACATCCTGCTATGATTCGTCAATCCCCACGCGCGGCGTTTTCTAGGCGGAAAATTTAGGACTGTTGGATTTTTTATTTTCCCTCTAGCACCACGTTCTTAAGTCTGATACAATGTCTGCCGATGTCAACCCTAGATGGGTTGGGGTCGTTTCGATGCGAGGGATGTTCTTCGCCTTAAGTGACGGGAGTAATCCCGTCACTTATGCTTATAAGAAAATGATGAGAGAAATGACATTGAGCGTGTTTGTTGACGAATCAGGCATCTGGAATGAGTCTGATGCCTCGTCACGCTATTACATCGTCTCATTTGTCCTGCATGATCAGTCGTTTGATGTAACAGAGGCGATATCGGCACTGACCGGGACATGGCTTCTCTTGGCATAGTCAATCTGTGTTTTCATGCCGCGCCAATCATTCGTGGCAACGGCATATTTGAGATACTGAGCGAAGAATTGCGCCGCAAGATATTCTCTCGGATGATGGGTTTCGTCCGAAAGGTTGATTTCAAGTATCATTGCCTGTGCGTGGATAAGCGTTATTGCGATACCGAGGAACGGATGAAGGAAAAACTCGAACGGCAGATGCACGAATTCATCTTGGGCGCAAGTTCTGTCATTGACGGCTTTTCACGTGTAAAAGTCTATTACGATTGCGGGCAGACATACATAACGCATCTTCTGCACAAGGGGTTTGACGAACTCAAAATCCCCATCGTCGAGTTTGCGCAGTCCGTTAAACCACGTCACTACAAGTTATTCCAAGTGGCCGATTTGATCTGCACATTACGTTTGCTGGCGGCGAAACTCGAGACCGAGGGGCGGCTCTCTCCAAGCGAATTCAGGTTCTTTGGCGGCATCAAGGCTTTTAAACACAACATGCTCCGTCGAATAAAACCTAAAGAAATATGAATCGCCGTGCCTGCCGCGCTCGGCGAGCCGCCCGCCATTACCAACGGTAGGGGCCGACCACCGG
>CAMIVJ010000341.1 GCA_946401765.1 uncultured bacterium
AGATCAACAGCGCCGGCGGCAGCGCCTCCTCCGAGGCGTGGCGCCACGGCGCGCAGAAGCAGCACCTTCCCTACACGCGCCTGCAGGAGACGTGCGTCACCACCACTTGGATGCGCTTCGCCGAGAAGCTGCTGCAGATCACCGAAGACCCGAAATACGCCGACGAGCTCGAGCGCACATTCTACAACGCCTACCTCGCCGCGCTAAAGCCCGACGGATCGTGCTTCGCCGGCTACACGCCGCTGAACGGCACGCGCTACTACGGCCAGCACCACTGCTACATGCACACCGACTGCTGCAACGCCAACGGTCCGCGCGGCTTTCTCGCGTTTCTGCGCGCGTTCTTCCAGACGCAGGGCACCGACGCGGCGGTGTTCAATCTCTACGCCTCGTCACAGGCCTCCGCCACCCTTCCCGGCCTCAACGAGAAAGTGTCCTTCGACATGTACACGCTCTACCCCAAGGATGGCTACGTGCGCATCGTGAACCACACCGAGAAGCAGCTCCCCTTCACGCTCAAGCTGCGCATCCCCTCATGGAGCGCCAGCACCACAGTGAAGGTGAACGGCAAGGCGCTTGAGGGCGTGAAGCCCGGCACATACTTCCCCGTCACGCGCGCCTGGACAATCGGCGACATCGTGGAAATCTCGTTCGACATGACCACGCGCGCCCACGTGATGAACCGCCACGTGGCCTTCACGCGCGGCCCAGTGGCGCTCGCGCGCGACACGCGCTTTGCCGACGGCGACATCGCCGAGGTTTTCCGCGAGGGCGCCGTCCATGACGGCCAGGCCATGGCCTTCCAGCCGACGCGCGCCCCGTCCGACGACTTCTGGATGGCGTTCACCGCGTCGCTCCCAGTGGGCTCTCACCACGAGAACCCCGAAGGCCGCATCAACGAGACGATACACTTCTGCGACTACGCCTCGGCCGCCAACCTGTGGCAGCCCACAAACGCCTGCCGCGTGTGGTTCCCGATCGAGCTTGGTCCGGCGGACTGATTCCTATTCCTTCTGCGGACCAGGATTCGCCTTCGGCTTCGCGATCTTGATCTCGATGGGCACGAAGAGGTCGGGATTCTCCGCGCGACGCAGTATCTTCTCGGCATATTCGTCGCTGTACCAGCGGTCGGTGTCGGTGCGGTCGCGCCGTCCGTTGTATCGCTGCAGTGCGCGCTGCCAGCCATCGAAGAACCCTTTCGGCCTGTCCGCAGCCGGGCGCCCAGAAGCGCCGAAGCCCTTGCGCGCAAGATACATGATCGCAGCGCGCACGTTCTTCTCGGCTGACCCCTCGTTGCGCTTCGCGGGCCTGGTAAGGCCCACGAGCTCCTTCTCGCGTCCCCAGTCGCCCGGCACGTTCACCTGCAGAGGGTCAACGCTCCACGCCGCCTTGGAGGCCGGTCCGTTCCCGCCGCTCTCCTCGATCATGTGCGACTTCACCTGCGCCGGCGTGAGGTCGGCGATCTTCTGCGCCTGCGCCGTGGTGCCTCCGCACCATTCAGCCTTGTGCGCGTTGAAGTGCGCCGTCATCTTAGCGATGAGCTCGTCGTGCGACTGATAGCGCGCGTCTTCGAAGCCGCGGAAGACAGGCAGCCCCGCGCCGCCCGCCTTCGCGCGCGCCTTCTTCGTTCCGTCCGCCACCGCAGGCGCCATCACGGCGCCGCCGGCAGAAGGAGCTGGCTTCTTCTGCGCCGGCAGCACGCCCGCCTTCTGCATTGGATGCACAAGGTGGGTCCATACGAAAGCTTCTATCTTCCGCACCGTCTTCATCTCCTCGTCCGTCACGAATCTGCGGTCGATGTACAGCTCGCCCCAGTCGTCGAAGAGCATCTCGCCCATGCCGTACGTGTCGATCGAGTACTTCAGCGCCTCGCGCGACATCGGCACCTCGGCCACGCCCTTCGCGGCGAGCGCCGCCCTGTGGCGCGCCTCGCGCGCCTTAGCGCGGCTCTGTATGCGCATTCCTTCAAGCGCAAGCGACACGCCCTCCGCGAAGGCCGCAGGGTCGAACTTCAGCCTTGCAATCGATGCGCTGGAATCAAGGGACGGCAAAAGCACGGCCGCCGCCGCGATAAGCGCAGCGGCCACACGGCTAAACATACGCGCGCTCCGGCATTGCACCGTCACCATTCCATGGATGTCATCGCCTTGGATTATCTTGATCATTTTCGTCGTTCCTTGTGGTCTAGCTTGACACAGGCAGGAAATCAAATTCAACATTCTTGCGAGTTCAGCAGCTTGAAGAACAATCCGGCGCAGGCGAGTGCGTCATCAAGGGCGTCGTGGCTGTTGACGCCGTCAATGCCCAGCTCTGAAATCAAGCTCGAAAGTTTGTAGTGGTCCAATCCCGGGCGCATATGCCTGGCAAGCGAAAGTGTGTCGCACGTCTCCAGCCCCTCCGGCGCGAAGCAGAGCTCGAACTTGCTGCACTCCTGTCTCAGCATCCGCATGTCGAACCTGTTGTTGTGCGCCACGAGCATCACGTCGTTGCCGAGAAACTCGAAGAACTGCCGCATCGCCTCTTCCGGCGCGAGACCACGCTCCGAAAGGAAATCCAGCGACAACCCATGCACCGCTTCCGCCCACGGGTTCATCTCGCACGTGGGGCACACGTACACGCTGAACGTTCGCGCGCGCACGCCGCCGATGTATTCCACGGCGGCGATCTGGCAGATCTCGTCATGCCGCAAGCAGCCGGTCGTCTCCGTGTCGAACACGACCACGCGTCCGCTCGCCGCATACCGGCGTATCTTCTCTATGTTGTTTGCGCTGATTCTCATGCCTGAAATCAAAAAGCGCGTTTCACCCTTCTTCCATCAGGCGAAACGCACTTCTTCAAGTGGTGGAGATAAGGGGAGTCGAACCCCTGACCTTCTCAATGCCATTGAGACGCTCTACCAACTGAGCTATATCCCCGCAAAACGAAAACGGCATATATTATACCTAATCTCCTGACTAAATGCAAGCGAGAATCTTGGAAAGTTTTCGCCGCGACTCAGGCAGCGCAGAACGAGTGGGGGCGCCCATCACGTATATCCCCTTCCCGCGCAGCTTCGACACGCCATACTGCGCAAGGAACGACTCCACCGCAGATGCGGATGCGAAGTACACGTCGTCGAACGGCGGAAGACCGCCCGGAGGGGCGCAGAACACGTTGTCGTAGAGAACAACGTCGTCCACCCGCGCGCCAGACGCCCTGAGAGCGTGCGCGACCGCCGGACCCGCCTTCGCGCTCCTGAGGCGCAGCACTCGCCTTCCACGAAGATCCATCTCGCGTATCTCCTCCACCAGCCCCGCAGCCGAGAAGTCCCTTCGCGGCATCACGTCGCTCGAAACCCCGTATTCGCGCAGCGTCGCGTCAGTGCCTGCGCCGCACGTGTAGAACTCGGGCAGGCGGCGCCTGTCGCACGGACACGCCTCGAAGAAGATGCGGACGGACGACGGCGACGTGAGCACGATCGCATCGTACGCGGACGGATCGACTTCCAGCCTGCGCGGCTCAAGCCGTATGAGCGGCCAGCGCACTGGCCGCCCACCGCGGTCCTCAACCGCAAGCACAGCCCTCTCCTGCACGGCCTCCGAACACGTCACCAGCACGCGCCGCCCCGCGAACTCTCCAAGACGCGGCCAGCGGCGCGAAGCGGCGCGGCCCACGATGAAGAGCCCCGGCCGGTCGTCGTCCACAACGCTCTCCACTTCGCCCAGCGTGGTTTCCACAATCTCCTCGCGCGGACCCGCCGCGTCGAACACGAACGCGCACGGCGTATCCGACTTCCACCCTTCCGCCTGCAGGCGGCGTGCCTCATCTGCGGCTACGCGCAGCGACATGAACAGCACCTGCGGCGTC
>CAMIVJ010000342.1 GCA_946401765.1 uncultured bacterium
ACTTGCCGGCGAGCGCCTTGAGGTCCGCCGCCGTGAGCTCGAGGTCCTGCTTCACACCCTTCTTCGCCTTCATCTCGTCGATGAGCTTCTCGAAGTGCTTCTTGCCAACCTCCATTACGACGTCGGAGAACATCTGGATGAAGCGACGATAGCAGTCCCACGCCCAGCGCGGGTTCTTCGTCTGCTTCGCGAGGGAGTTGACGACGGTCTCGTTGAGGCCGAGGTTGAGGATCGTGTCCATCATGCCCGGCATCGAGGCGCGCGCGCCGGAGCGCACCGACACTAGCAGCGGGTTCTTCGCGTCGCCGAACTTCTTGCCAGCCGACTTCTCAAGCTTGCCCACGTACTCGAGCACCTGCTGCATTATGTCGTCGGCGATCATCCGGCCGTCGTCATAGTAGCGCGTGCAGGCCTCGGTGGTGATTGTGAAACCCTGCGGCACCGGCAGCCCAAGGCCTGCCATCTCCGCGAGATTTGCGCCCTTGCCGCCCAGCAGCTCGCGCATGTTGGCGTTGCCCTCCGTCTGGCCTGCGCCAAAGAAATACACGTACTTTGTTGCTTTGCTCATCTTGACTTAACCTTCTTGTCTGTCTTCTCTTTTCTTCTTTTCTCTTTGTTTTTCCACGAAATTATACACTATCTACGGCTGGAAGTAAAGCGAAAACGCTCTTTATGTGGGCAATCACCTCAAATTGGTCCAGTCGAGCGACCAGTAGCGGCGGTCGACATCATACGGATCAATGCGGCAACGCGCGGGATCTGCATCCTGCGGCAATATGCCGTAGCGCTTCATCTCACGGATGTACTCTTGGTTGGGACAGAAGTTCGGCATGTCGAATCGGGGATCGGCATCAAGCATTTTCTTCGCGTCCTCCACCACGGCAAGCAGCTTCGCGTAGCCGGGATCTTCCCTCGTTGCAAAGACCGCCTTCCCCTGCGCGTTCGTGCAGAGCCCAAGGCCGCCCGCCTCCTTCGCAAGCGGGGCCATGAGATACATCGACTTCTCCGGACGCGTCAGATTGAAGATGAGATGCCTTGAATAGCGTCCCGCCCTTCCGTTGCGCGGATCGTCCTTCCCGTGGAAGCGTATTGGCGTACCGTCGCTCACCGTATGCGGCGTTGTGTGGCATGCCTCGCAGCGGCTCTTGACCGTCTGATGCGCAGGCACGTTGGGGGCGCGGCCCCAGGTGGAGTTGTACGGACGGTGAGACTTGTGGCCGCCAATGAAGCCACTGCCGAGCGCGGCATACGTTCCGGCGTACGGCGCAGAGGCGTCAAGCCACTGCATCACCATGCGGCGGTCGCGCTCGGAAACCTTCACGCCGTGATGAGAGCCGTCGATCTTCTTCATCAGCGGGCTCCCCCCGCTGCCGCGCGCGTACGGCGGCCAGTCGCTCTCCGCGAGGTTTCTGCCGTCAAGAACCTGCCCCCACAGGATCAGTCCGAGATATCCCATGGAGTACATCGGCCCGCGGTCGCCGCAAAGGTCGAGGCCCGCTTTACGAACGTCTGGATTGTGGCACTTCACGCACGCACGGTCGAGAACGGGCTGCATGTCGCGCGGGAAGTCCGCCACGTCGAATAGACGCCCCGTGGGATCGATCTCGCTCGGCCCCCGCGCAAGCGCCTTCGACACGGGCTTGACGCGGCGCACGGTGTTCGCCGTCTTGCGCTCATGGCACCCCACGCATCCCTGGCGTTCGCCGGGCATCACCTGCGTGAAGCTCTGCATTCGCTTCACGGCGCGGCCATCGGCGTCAACCGCCACGAAGAAGAGAGCCTTGAGCGCGGGCGCCTTGAAGTAGGCGCTGCCGTCCGGTTCCACCGGCACCCATCCAAGAAGACGCGGCAGCGAGAACGAGCCTCCGAAAGTGAGCGGCTCCATGCCGCCCGAGAAGTTTATCGGCTTGGGCAGCACCTCGAACACCATCAGCCGCTTGACCGTGCCAGGCTTCACGCCCTTCATGCTGCGGCTCTCGAGCACGTTCTCAAGATAGAACTCGCCTGTCTTGCTGGAGAGGTCCGTACGGTCGGCAAGAATCCTCTCGCGCGGATGCGGCATGAGCGGACGCGGCTCGTAAAGCATCACGCCCAGCCCCGCGCCCCCATGCTCCGCCGGGAGGCTGCAAAGAAGCTCGCGCCTTCCTGCGCGATCGCAGAGAAACACATTCTTCCCGTCGGTGAACATGAAGAGGTCCGGCCCGAACGCCCACGGGTCAAAGAAATTTCCCTTCGCGACGGGCTTTACGTTGGCGCGGTTGTCGGGTCCGCCCTTGGTGGATAGCACGCTCACGATGCCGCCATGGTCGCGCCGTCCGTGCCCGGGCGAGTCTATGAGCACAACGTCCTCCGTGCCGGGTATGGGCTTGGCGTCGATGTAGACGCTGCCTGGATAGGTGTTACCCTGGTAGATCTGGTGCTGTGTGCCGTCAGGGTTCATCGTCCAGAGATGATGGAACGTCACCTGGCGGCGGTCAACATACTCCCAGCGCATGTAGAGGATGCGTCCGTCGGGAAGCACCCATGGTGTGTTGTCGTGTTCGGGATTCGCGGAGATCATGCGTATTCCCGAACCGTCCGCCTTCATGCGGTAGATGGTGGCCACCTGCGTGACCCAGCAGTTCACCCAGCGCCGGCAGCGGGTGGAGACGAACACGATGTCGCCGTCGGGGAGCCAGGCGGGCTCGATGTCGTCATAGCCGCCCGTGGTGAGCTGCTTCAGCCCCGAACCGTCGGCATTGACGGTGTAGAGGTGGAAATGTTCTTCGCCGGCGGGACGATACGAGAAAAGAATCGTGCGGCCGTCGTAGTGAACGCATGGATCGCGCACGCTCCCGGCGGGGTCGGAAAGGATCACGCGGTACGAACCGTTCTTGACGTTGTATGCAATGAGGCGTCCGCAGCGGCTGTATGCCGGCGCCTCCGCAGATCGGCCGAAATACGAGAGGTTGGCGTACCAGTGCGGATCTTCGCTCACGGTGCGAGTGGCGAACACGATCTCGTCGAGCGCGCCGCATTCACCTGAAGCAAGGCGCTCGCGCAGCGAGGCTGCCGACGCACAGAACAGGCATACGCTCACCGCAATGAACACGATTCTCTTCTTGCTCATTCACAACCTCCTCCCCAAACTAATACCACCAACCAACCGTCCTACCCCCAAAACCTTCAAACCCTCAAAATTTCAAACCTCAACTCGGCCGATACGAGTCCTTGAGAGTCACCGTGCGGTTGAACACCGGTGCACCTGGCGCGGAGTCTTTGGAGTCCGCCACGAAGTAGCCGGTGCGCTCGAACTGGAAGCTCTCGCCTGGCGCTGCGGATGCGAGCGCCGGCTCAACATAGGCGGTGAGGGTCTTCAGCGAATCGGGGTTCAGGTATTTGAGAAATCCGTCGGAACCGTCCTGCAGCGGATCAGGCACGGTGAAAAGGCGGTCGTAGAGGCGCACCTCGGCCTTGACGGCCGTGGCGGCGTCCACCCAGTGTATAGTGCCCTTAACCTTGCGTCCGTCGGGCGCGTTGCCGCCCCAGCTGCCTTCATCCCAGGTGCAGCGGATGAGGCTCACCTTGCCATCGGCGTCCTTCTCGTAGCCGATGCACTTCACGATGCACGCGCCGGCGAGGCGCACTTCGCGGTCGGGACCAAGCCGGAAGAACTTCTTCTCGGGGTTCTCCTGGAAGTCGGCTCGGTCGATCCATAGCTCGCGCGAGAACGGAATCTCTCGCGACCCCGCCGACTCGTCGAGTGGATTGTTCGGCTTCGTCACCGTGCGCACCCCCTCGAAGTTCTCGATCACGAGCTTCACGGGATCGAGCACGGCCATGCGACGC
>CAMIVJ010000343.1 GCA_946401765.1 uncultured bacterium
AACTCAAGGTCCTTCTTGCCGGTGTCGGTGAACGCCGAGACGACAGGAAGCGGCGAGGTGCGGTTCACGAAGTCGATCGTCGAGCCGTCCAGCAGCGTGCAGCCGTAGAAGTAGTCGTGCTCGGCGGGCTTGAACACGCCGTGCACGTTCATCGCGGCAGTGCCCTTGTGGGTGCCGGCGTTCGACCATACCGGCTCGTAGCCGCCCACGTCGAACTGCGCGTCGATCTGGAGGGCGCTGTTTACCTTGAAGTCCACGGTCGAGGCGTCCGTCGCATCCACGATGTGCATCCAGCCCGTCGTCCCCGTCTCGATCCGCCCGTTCTCGAAAGAGGTGTTGCGGATATGCCACGACTTGCCCGAGGCGATGGAGACGGTGAGCTTGTGCCCACCGAGGTCGCACATCCAGCCCTGGAACACGAGCGACCGCGGCACGTCGAGGAAGGAATCCGCGGTCAGCGCGCCGATTCCAGAGCCTCCGTTCGCCGTTTTCGTCATGTCGTGCGGACCGCTGTTCGCGAACGTGCCGCCGGCAAGCTGAACGAGAAGCCCTGTATCCGAACGAACGCCGTAGAACGCATAGTTCGCCCTCACGTCGAACGCTGCGCCCTCCGCCACGGTGATTACGCCTGGGCCGAACGCCTTCACTCTGTCGCCGCAGTAGGTGATGTCATTGTCGTTCGGCGCATCGTGCGGCTGCACCTTTCCTTCGGCGACGAGCGTTCCGCCCACGTAGGTCTGGGAGATGGTCGGCACCAGCGTGCCTGGCCCATTCTTCACCAGCTTCACGCCGCCTGTGATGTTCACAGTGGCGGCCGTCAGCGTCTGACCCTCAGGCACCTCCACAATCAATTCGCCAGCGTCTGCGAATGCCTCGTCGTACTTCACGCTGCCGGCGGTGAAAGCGCCTGTGCCAGAGTTGACGCGGAACTGTTTGCCGATCTTGTCGTACAGGCCAAGCGCGCCGTCGGATAGACGCATCGCAGGCACGAAGTCGCATATGGGCGTTCCGCCCTCCGAGAACGTGAGATAGTAGAGACGCATCTTCGCGCTGTCGTTCACGCTCCAGACATTGCCGTTCTGGTTGAGGTTGAATATGTAGGCGGGACCTGCGCAGTTGCCTGCGTTCGCCGTGCCGAGCGTGGCGTTGGTGAGCGCGCCGCCTGTGATGGTGGTGGGGCCGGTGCCGGTCTTGTCGACGTGGAAGGTGTAGTCCGTGCCGGTGGCCACAGTGCCAAGGCCAGGCACATTCGCGTCGCCGTTCAGGGTTCGCCAGAAATACGGTTTCCCGCCGGTAGTGTAGAGGAACACGCAGGCGGCCGGCGTCATATTGTTGGAGGTGCGCATTCCGAACACGCCGTGCCATCTGCCGTTCGCAGGCGTGCCAGTGAACTGTGCCCTGAAGTCTATGGTGGTGCCGGAACCCATCGTGTAGCCGGTGTCGATGTACTGCGAGCCGGAGCCCTGGATGTAGTCGAGCGCCACATAGCCCTTCGACGTGTCGGTGATCGTACCGGCACCGGAAAGTCCGGAGACCTTGAGCTTGTGTCCGTTCAGGTCGAGCTTGCCGTTGAACGCATTGGCGGAGCCGAGTCCGCGCCAGTCGCAGTCCGCCGAAAGCTTCGCGCCGTCGAGATCGAGCGTGTGGAAGTCAATCGTGAGTCCCTGCGGAACCTGCATCGCCACGTCGCCAGTCACGCGAACATCGGCAAGCACGCCCGGCACGGCGTCCACCACCACACGGCCCGCCGCGTTGGTGCAGGCCCAGTTGGCGGTGTTGGCGCAGTTCCCGTCGCCCGCGGAGCCCGTCCACCACGCGCGGTCCACCACGCGCGATTCCGGATCGGCGCCGTAGTAGATGCCGTCCGACGCGACGACAATTGGAACATCGCCTGCGGCAGTGGCGGCGTCGAACTGGAAGGTGACGCCTTCCGGACGCACCGGCCAAGCGACAAGCCTCTCGTACAGCTGCGGCGTGCGCTCGCCGATGTCCACCGTGATCGTGGCGCCTTCTTCGAACGTCAGCGCGCCTTCCACCTTCGAGCTGCTGAAGTAGCAGGGAACTACAAGCTCCGCGGAGCGCCCGTTGAGGTCGAGCGTGGATCCGTCCTTCATCAGCGTGCTGTGGAAGAGCGCAGTTTTGGGCTTGAAGCGTCCCGTCACCTGTATCAGCGCGCTCCCCGCGTCGTAGTTCTGCGAACAGTTGCTCTCGTACGTGCCGGTTACGGACGTCGTCGCCAGTGCGTTTACCGCCGCGCCGCGCACGTCGAGCGTCACGCCGTCGGCGAACGTGCAGGGCTTGCTGTACGAGCCGAGGTCGATCCAGCCGCCGGTGTTCGCCACCACACGGCCGCCGCCGGTGAACGTGGTGTTGGCCACGTAGAACTCCTTGTAGTAGGGGACGTCGAGCGTGAGCGTGTTGCCGCCCAGGTCAACCGTCATTGCGGCCGAACCGCCATGGACGAATCCGAAGCCGCTGCCCGAAATCTTCGAATTCGCGTAAGCCGCAGACTGCTGATCCAGCCGTACCCCGCCATGCCATGTTCGGGCACGCATCGGATCTCGCCGCCCGCAAGCACGAACTTCATCGTGTGGTGGTTGCCATTGCCGTCGAAGTTGAAGAGCGCGCCTTCCGCCACCGTCACTTCGCTCCCTTCCGCACCGTAGAAGTAGATGTCTTCGCGGTTGTTTTGCACGTTGCAGCTGGTGCAGCGGAATTCGCCCCCCGCCACAAGCGTGCCGCCGCTGTAAAGCTGCATGCACTTGGACGCAATGAAAGCGCCCGCCCCGTTCTTGACGAGTTTGACGTTGCCCTGGATGGAAACCTCGCGATTATCGAGCTCCACGCCATCCGGCACGTCCACATGCAGTTCACTCGAAATGGCCCCGGCGGCGGAATTCGTCACCGCGCCCGCCGTGAACGCGCCGTTTCCGTTGTTCGGGTAGAACTTGTGCTCGATTGTGTCGTACAGGCCCACGGCGTTGTCCGTGGTGCGCCGCACGGGAATGTAATTTCGCGTGATTGTGCCGTTCTCCGAGAACGTGAGATAGTAGAGGCGCATCCTCGCACTGTAGCTTACGTTCCATACGCTTCCGTTCTGATTGAGATTGAATATGTAGGCTGGGCCGGCGCACGTGCCGGCGAGCGCCGTGCCGAGCGTGGCGTTGTCAAGCGTGCCGCCAGTGATGGTGGAGGGGCCGGTGCCAGTCTTGTCGATGTGGAACGTGTAGTCTGTTCCAGTGACCACCGCGCCGAGCGCCGGCACATTGGCGTCCCCGTTGAGCGTTTTCCAGAAATACGGAGTGTTGCCAGTCGTGTAGAGGAACACGCATGCGCCCACCTTGTCGCTACCGCTCGTGCGCTGGCCGAACACTCCGTGCCAGTAGCCATTTGCAGGCGTACCCTGGAACTGCGCCTTGAAGTCGGCAGTGGTGCCGGAGCCCATCGTGTAGCCAGTGTTGATGTACTGCGAGCCGGAGCCCTGGATGTAGTCGAGATATTCGTAAGAAGAGTCGTCGGTGATGATGCCGGCGCCGTCGATGCCGGAGATCTTGAGCGTATGGCCGGAGAGGTCCAGCACCGTTCCGGATGCAGTGAACACGGTGCCGAGCGCGCGCCAATCGGCGTCTGCCGCGAGCGCGCCACCGTCCGCCACCACAGCGACGTTGGACGCAACCTTGATCTGCGCGCAGTTCCATGCACCGGCCGCCGCGTCAGCGGCAAGGTGGAGCTCGCCAGTCGCGAGGGCGCGGTCGGCGCATTCGGATCCGCCGGTGAACGTGCCCGAGCCGGCGTTCGTCTTGAAGTCGCCCGTCGTGCGGTCGTACA
>CAMIVJ010000344.1 GCA_946401765.1 uncultured bacterium
TGCCCACGATCGCGATGGCGATGATGATTTCGATGAGCGTGAAGCCTGCCTTGGCAGCGCTCTCGGCGAGTTTCGTTTCTTCGTTCATGTTGCTTCTCCTTATTGTTTGAAGTTGGAGGAATTGCGTCACCCCAGGGAGTTCGAGACGGCGAACACCGCGCTCACGATGGCGTACGCGATGAAGCCCACGCCCACGGATATGACGCCGATCAGAAGAGGGCCGAGGGCGTTCGTGAAGCGACCGATGTTGCGGTCCATGTCCTTCTGGTATCTGAGGCCGATATGGCCGAGCGAGCTGGCCATGTTGCCGGCCTGCTCGCCCACGGCGAGCATGTCGGTCATCATCCGCGGGAACGCGCCGGACGCTGCGAGCGGGCCCGAGATGGTTGTGCCGTCCGTCACGCGCTTGCGCGCCGTCGCGAGGGCCTGCGCGATGACGGCGTTGTCGCAGGTGTCCTCGGCGATCTTCAGCGCCTGCAGCACGTTCACGCCGTTCACAAGGAGCGTCTGGAGCGTGAACGCGAGCGACGAATACGCACCTGCGGCAACGATGCCGCTCACGAGCGGCATCCGCAGCTTCCATCCGTCGACCTTCGCGCGCCCCGCGGGCGTCTTCTTCCATCTGCCGAACCACACCACGCCGGCTGCTATCGCGAGAGCCAGCATCCATCCGTACTCGAGCAGGAAGTCGCTCATGTTCATCAGGACGGCTGTGGGCGTGGGCAGCGATCCGCCCAGCGAGTCGAACACCTTCTTGAAGCGCGGAATGATGAAGCCCATCGCGAGAAGCACGGCGCCGATGCCGAAGACCAGCACAAAGGCCGGGTACATCATCGCGCCCTTGATCTTGCTCTTCATCGAGTCGAAGCGCTCGTAGTGCTCCACGAGACGCCGGAGAACGCCTATCATCGCGCCTGACGCCTCGCCGGCTCGGATCATGTTCGCGTAGAGCGGCTGGAACGTCTTCGGATGGTGCCCGACAGCGTCGGAGAACGACTCGCCGTTCACGATGCGCGCGCACAGGTCCTGCGACACGGTGCGCTGCGCGCTTCCCTCGTCGCCCTGGTTCGCGAGGCAGCCGAGCGCCTGGCCGAGCGTCATGCCGGCCTCGAGCAGGTCTGCGAGCTCGCTTGTGAAGAGCAGCACCTCCATCGGCGTCATCGCGTCGGCGACGCCGCCGATCTTGATGTTCCAGATGCTGCCGCCCTTCTTCTTCGCGTCCTTCGCGCCGCCCTTCTTTGCGGCGGCGCCGCTCGCCTCGGAGACGGAGAGGGGCGTGTGGCCGAGCTTGCGCACCGCAGCAAGGGCGCCGCGCCGGTCGTCGGCCTGCACGGTTCCGTCCACGCGCCGGCCGTCCTTCGTCATCGCCTTGTAGCTGAATGCCGCCATGCCTTGCCTCCGCTCCTCTCCGCTTCTCGCCTACGGGACGCCTCTCACTTCACCACGCGCACGCGGATCACCGCGTCGCTTGCCTCAAGGGCCGCCACCACTTCTGCGGGCACGGGACTGTCGGTGTCGATGAGCGAGTAGGCGAAGTCGCCGCGGCTCTTGTTCGCGATTGCGTCGATGTTCACTCCGGCCTTGCCGAGAATGCCGGTGAAGGTGCCGATCATGTTCGCGGTGTTCCTGTGGCAGATGGCCACGCGCCCTGCGGTGCGCAGGGGGCCGAGCGAGCAGGAGGGATAGTTCACGGAATTCGTGATGTTGCCGTTCTCCACGTAGTCGCGCACTTCCTTCACGGCCATGACGGCGCAATTGTCCTCGGCCTCGGCGGTGGATGCGCCGAGGTGGGGAATCACGATGCAGCCCTTCTTGCCGGCGGTGACGGAGTTGGGGAAGTCGGTGACGTAGCGGCGCACCTTGCCGCTCTCGAGCGCCTCGATCATGTCCGGCTCGTTCACGAGCGCGTCGCGCGCGGCGTTGATCACGATCACGCCGGTCTTCATGAGGGCGATCGCCTCGGCGTTGATCATGCCCTTTGTGGACTCTAGGGCGGGCACATGTATGGTGATGAAGTCGCACGCCCTGTACACGTCCTCCACGTTCGCGCAGTGCTTCACGTTGCGGTCGAGGCTCCAAGCCGCGTCCACGGAAAGATAGGGGTCATATCCGTACACGTCCATTCCAAGCGCGAGCGCCGCGTTCGCCACCTTGCGCCCGATCGCGCCCAGGCCCACCACGCCAAGGCTCTTGCCCTGAATCTCCGTGCCGGCGAACGCCTTCTTCGCCTTCTCGGCGGACTTTGCAACGGCGGGATCGGCGGCGTTGGCCTTAACCCACTCGACGCCTCCCACGATGTCGCGGCTCGCGAGCAGCATCGCTGCGATCACCAGCTCCTTCACGCCGTTCGCGTTCGCGCCGGGGGTGTTGAACACAACAACGCCCTTCTCGGCGTACGCGGCATGCGGAATGTTGTTCACGCCGGCGCCCGCGCGCGCCACGGCGAGGAGGCCCGGACCAGGCGTCATCTCGTCCATCTTCGCGGAGCGCACGAACGCGACGTCGGCCGCCGCGAAGTCTTCAGTGCGCTCGTAGTCCGCGGTCAGCTTCTCAAGCCCCACACCCGAAATCGGATTGAGGCAGCAGTACTTGTAGCTCATCTTTTCTCTCTGTCTTTCAGTTTAGAATTTATCGTTGAAAGAGGGCACTTGCCCAAAACGGCGAATATTGTACCATAAAATCGCCGCGCAAGCCACAACCGGCTGAAAATATGAGCCAGTCCGAGATTGACCGTGACGGCGGCTAAATGGTATAATGTCATTCCAAATTTGGAGGTACTATGGCTGAAGAACTGCAACAACTTCTGGAAAAGATCCAGCACGACGGCGTGGAGAAGGCGAACGCCGAGGCCGCCGCCATCATCTCGAAGGCGAAGGCCGAGGCGGAGGCGTGCAAAAAAACGGCCGCCGAAGAGGCTGCCGCCCTGGCGGCGAAGGCCGAAGCCGAGGCGAAGGCCTCCGCCGAGCGCGCCGAGAAGACGATCCGCCAGGCCGCGCGCGACACTGTGCTCGAGGTGAAGGACGCGCTGGAACGGCTTCTGCAGAATCTTCTGGAGAAGAACGTCAACGCCGCGCTCGCGACGCCCGGCGAGGCCGCCAAGATCGCGCTGGAGGCGATCCGCTCGCTAAACGCCGGCACCGCCGACGTCGCCGCCGACGAGAAGCTCGCCGCCGCCCTCAGGGCGCAGCTCGCCGCAAGCGCCGCCAAGGGCGTGAACGTGGTGCTGGATCCCACGGTGGGCGCCGGCTTCTCCATCCGCCTCGACGGCGGCCGCGTGGAATACGACTTCTCCGAAGCCGCCATATCCGCCGCCATCGCCAAGCGCCTTCGCCCCGCCCTCGCCGCACTCCTCGCGGAATAGTACCCCATGGCAGCCGACTACCTAGTCTCCGGCCTGCAGCCGCTCGCCATCGACGGCGCCGCGCCATGCTCAAAGGCGACGTTCCTCGCCCTCTGCCGCGAGCAGCTCGGCGAACGCCACGCCCGCGCAATAGAGAGCGCGATGGACGGTGCCGCGTCCGCGCCGGAATGCGACACTTCCCTCGCCGCAGCCTGGCGCGACCTCGACGCGCAGCTCCGCAACGCGGTCGCCGCCGAACGCGCACGCACCCGCGGCGCCGACCCCTCGAGATGGCGCCGCCCCGTGAACGGCTGTTCGCTATACTGGGCCGGACGCGTCCAGGCCGCTTTCCAGGAGAAGGACCCCTCCCGCCGCGACCACATGCTCGACCAGGTGCGCTGGGACGCCGCCGGCGAGCTCACTCCCCCCGCGTCCCCCCTCTCCGCAGCGGCCGCCTACACCTACGGCATCCGCCT
>CAMIVJ010000345.1 GCA_946401765.1 uncultured bacterium
CCTTGAAGCGCTCCTCCCAGCCCGTCGCGTAGCAGATGTACCCCACGCGCCATCCAGCGAAGGCCTGCTTCCAGTTCGTCGCGCCGTGCGTGATGTGGCGGCCCTCGAACATCGCGTCCGCCACGAGCAGCTGGCATGGGAGAAGCGAGTCAAGGATCGGATCGGGCGTCTTGATCTCAATCGTCCGCGCGATTCGCTCAAAATGGTTGGTGGCGGCGATGAACGCCGCCGCCGGGTCGATTGACGCCGGACGCCGCATACCCTTGCGCTCGAAGTCGTAGTACGTCGCGCCGCCACACTCGCCCTTGGCGGCAAGCTCCCACTCGCCGTCGAACTTTGGCGGCAGGTTGCCCGTCGTCTCCACGATGAGACCGTCGGACTGTGCGCTACGCACCATCTTGACTGTTCCCCTGCCCTTCAGGTCATATTCGGCGCGTCCCCACACGTAGCGGTACTCCACTTCCTCGGTTCCGTCGCCGAACTGCAACACGCCACGCACTTTGTTGTCGATCCGATACCCCCTGAACACCTTCAGCGCGACCTTCGGCCGGTCGCTCGTCCACGGGAGGGACTTGCATGGGTTCAGTTCCCTGTCGTCGCCGTGCCATCCGTAGAGCGGACGGTTGAACTCGCCGTCGCCGTTGTTAGCCCTGTAGCCACCGGGAACTGGCGTATAGCGCAACTGCGCATCGCCCCACGAAACACCAGTCAGCGCAACCGCCATAGCCGACGCCACGAGTGCAGCGATTTTGCCACGATCCATCTGACGACAAAAAATGTATGCAATAGTTTTCATCTTCGAGGTAATTCACTGTAACGGTCATTCGTCATTCGTCACGAGATCGCCCACGAGCATGATCTTCGCTGGCCAGAACTTGGTGCCTTGGTATTTAGGCGCGGCGAGTTCGGCGGCGGGGTTCTTCAGGCGGAACGCGACAGGCTGGCGCGAGGGCTGGTCCTTGTCTACCGTGATCTCCACAGTGTGCATGCCGTCCTCGCCGCTGAACACGCCAAGCGTGGCGATGCGGTGGTAGGTGCAGTAGCTGTCGAAGCGGGCAACTGGACGGGCTGACCTTTTGCCGTCAACAGTGATCCACACTTGGCCGCCGTCTGGACCTAGCAGGTCGTAGATCTGGCAACAGGTGCCGCGGAACGTGAAGCGGAGCGTCGCGCCAGGAGCGCCGGTGTACCACATCTCGCCCATACGCGCCGAGAACGCGCGCACCTTGCCGTCTGAGGGCGGGAGCTTATGCCAGTCGCCGACGAGCATGGAGGGTTTGATCTCCACCATTTTCGCCGCCTCCAGGTTGTCGGACACGAACGGCGTGCGCATGGCGGCGGCGTGGTCGGCGGGGGACATGTCCTTCATCTGCGTGAAGCCGTTGACGACCGAAGCGAGGTAGAGGCGGTGCCCGGCGAGTGCGGGATGTACGCCGTCCTTCGCGAAGAGCGTCTTGCCTTCGTCGTCGCGGTATTCCTTTCCGCTCATCACGAGAGTGCCGGCCTTGACGGCGTCGATCACGCGCGGACCGAAACAGATGGACGGGATGCCGTAGTGGTCGGCGAGCTGCTCCATTGCGCTCGCGGCGCGGTTGCATTTGCCGGCGAGGTAGTCCTGCTTCATGGCCTCGGTGATCGTGTAGGCGAAAACAATGTCCGTATCGGGATTTTTCTTCCATGTCTGGCGCACGATGCCCTCCATGGACCGCCAGATGAACTCGGGCGCCGCGCCGCCGTCGTTGGTGGCGAACTCCACGAAGAGCAGGTCGGGGCTGTGACGGAGCGCGTCGTGCGCCACGCGAAACACGCCGAGGTTCGAGCCGGTACCGCCGATGGAGGCGTGTATTTCCTTGAACTTAGCCTGGGGGAAGGTGGCGCGGAGCCAGTCCGTTGTAAGGTTGCGCCAGCCGTTCATGGCGGTGATGGAGCCGCCGAGGTAGGCAACCGTCACATCCTTGCCGGCCTTGACCTTCGCCATGAAGTGTCCAACGCCCGCGCGAGCGCGTACTTCCTGCGCCGTGACGGGACCTGTGTATGCAGGTGCGGCTAATACGCCGGCGGCAAGCGTCACCGCCGCAAAGAAAGACATTGTTTTGCTCATGTTTGCTGCTCCATTCTGGTTTGGCATGGCATAAGTATAGCAAATTTCGCCACATCCGAGAAATCAACAGGGTAAAATTACAGATATTCCTCACAAAGAAGCGAATCTCCATCCCTCCAATCCAGCAAAATGCAACCAAATGGGGACAAACCAAATGGGGACAGACCCATTGGGGTTCATCCCTCCAATCCAACCAAATGGGGACAGACCCATTGGGGTTCACAGGGACTGTCCCCAGTGGCTATGGGGACTCCCCACTAGGTTAATTCGTCGATATTACATTCCGACCTTTCTCGGCTCTTACCTTCTCCTTCTGTTCCTTTTCTTCTTCCATTTTCCATTTCTTCTCTTCTTCTTCAAGTCTGAATGCACGTAGGACCTTGAGATAAGGCTTGTAGAGTTCGTAACTGTGTTCAAACTCAAATGGATCGGCTTCCACTATGGTGATCGTGCTCTTAACTGGCTGTATCACACGCACCTTGTGCCCCAGCCGAGCTTTGTAGACAAGGCGAATGTCCTTAGCCATCAGGTCTGCGTCGCTGATGTTCTCAGGGAGACGAAGATATCTAATACCCCAGAACCTACACCAGTATTCAAACGCATCATGCATCACTCCAACCGTCATTTTTTCGCCGCGGCATGAATTCTCAAGAGCGCCGATATCAATGCAGCCCAAGCTAACAACATCTGATTTTAATGCGCGTCGACAGTTCCATGCCATTTCGTCAATGTTGCGCAAGTAATACCACGGGTAATAGTTGCCTTCGATCATGTGACAGCCATTTGTAGCGGCAAACACCTTGATTCTGGGGTTAAGCTCCAGAAGCGTCTTTTCGATCTCCTTTTCGACAGGCGCCCCTATTGTGATGTAATAGTCCACGTTCCTGAACTTCTGGAGCTTCTCCTTGGGCGGAGCTTCGCCGTATATGCGCTCATCACCTCGGGAAAATACAAAATCAACCGTCCTCGCGCTTCCGCCGATGACATAGCCCAATGCAGGGTAGGTCAACAGCACATTATATGGAGGCGGCTGCACCGCCATCACTACATGCGTAAAGAACGTCAGACATCCCAAAACCAGCTTATTCGCCATCAACAGCCTCTTTTCAATCTCTAGGTTTCAACATCAGCATGAGGACGATATTCCACTGCTGGACAGGTCAAAGACATTGTCATTATCTCATTTTTCACGACCGAACGCAAGCAGCAAAGCGCACGGTTCTCAGAAGCACTCAGAAACACCCGCTCGCCCCACTCTGCACTAGGCACTAGGCACTCCGGCCAAGATATGCTATAATAATTTCCATGCGATACCTCATCATAATTGTCGGCGCGGTTCTCGTGAACAACTTCGTCCTGAACCGCTTTCTTGGGTGCTGCCCCTTCCTGGGCGTCTCGAAGAAGACCGAGACCGCAGTCGGAATGTCCGGCGCGGTGGTCTTCGTGATGACGATAGCGGCGGCTGTGACGTGGCCCATCGACCACTTCCTGCTGCAGCCGTTCGGTCTCGGCTACATCCACACGCTCGCGTTCATCCTCGTGATCGCCTCGCTGGTGCAGTTCATCGACATCGCGATGAAGCGCTTCATGCCGCCCCTCCACGCGGCGCTCGGCATCTTCCTGCCGCTCATCACCACCAACTGCGCCGTCCTTGGCGTCGCCGAGCTCAACTGCAAGAACAACACGCCCTTCCTCGA
>CAMIVJ010000346.1 GCA_946401765.1 uncultured bacterium
TCCCCGAAGGGAACCGCGCCTCGGGGAAGCGGCGCTCCCGCCGCTTCATGACCCGGCAGGGGAGGAAGCGACAAGAGTGTCGCTTCCCCGGAGTGTTGCTTCCCGATGGGGAGCTGCATGTCGCAGACACATCAGCTGGCGCGTCAGTCGGCCGTGTATTCGATGTCGTCGAGATAGAATGCAAACGGACGCCCATGGCCGCCGAAGTTGAAGCCGAAGCCAGTCTTGATCCGCGAAAGATCCTCGCCGTCGAGCGCGATGCGGTAGCGCGTCCATTCCTTCCTGAGCTTCACATCCTCTAGCTTGCGGTTCGCTGTGTCGGAGAACGCCCTGTCCTTTATTCCGCCCATGAAGAAGCTCACCTTCTCGCCACCCTTCTCGCCGCGCGCCCAGAATACAAGCATGCCGGCCTTGGAGAGGTTGGCGCCGCCAGGACGCTCCCCCCAGTCGTTCGCCGGGCTCTGCCAGAAAACTCCCGCCCAGTTGTCCTTTGCCCGATACTCCACCTTGAGGCACGTCTTGCCGCTGTGCGGATTCTCGGCGTACTTCTCGTCCAGCCGCATCGCGGTGTGATTTCCCATATACCCCGAAGCGTACCACGGCCCGCTCGCGCCGTCGCGGTACACCGCAAAAGGCATCGGCACCGGCGGGGCGCTCCTGTTCGGCTTAGGTCCCTTGCCGACGATTGGCCAGTTGGCGTACGCGGCGTTGCCCTTGCCATCAAAGCAGTACGCATAGAGGCGGTATTTGCCGCCGCCTGGAATCTTCACCTTCACTGCGGGCGTGCCCTGGCCCGCGACGATCGCGTCGTCCCAGCCCTGCGGCATCGCAAGTCCAAGCCCCGCCTCGCCGTAGTGCGCCGCCTCGTCCACAAGCGTCCAGCGCCACTTGAGCGCGTCGCCCTCCGGATCGCGCGCAGCGGCCTTCGCCGCCACCGTCTCGCCTTCTGCGGGCGCGTCGTTCGAGACCTTCAGCTCGCCGATCGCGGGACAGCGATTCGCCACGCCGCGGCCCCACAGCTTCGCGAGCGTTGCCACCGTCTCCAGCTTCGTGCCGTCCGGCAGCATCGTGCCGAACCACGTGGGAGTGATCTCGTTCTTGTGCCCCCACGTGAACACGTACCCTCCGAGGCACCAGCCCCTCTCTGCGAGAATGGACTTCTCGTACACCTCACGGTACCACTCGGCCTTGTGGGTGGACGTCCATTCAAGCGGCATTCCGTTCGCCGCCTTGCCGCACTCGCCTGCGCCCCTTGGACCATACTCGGTGAGAAAGTACGGCATCTTCCCGCCAAGCTCGCGCCAGCGCCTGCCCACCGTGGTGGCGCCGCCGTACGAGTTGAGCCCGATGAACTGAAGCTCGGGCGCGTACTTGGCGATTGCCTCGGCCTTCGCCTTCCACATGTCGGCCACCACAGTGCCGACAGGGTGGTTTGGGTCGGCGGACTTCACCTTAGCCGCGAGTTCATTGATAAAGGTCCACATCTCGGCGGGATGCGGCTCGCCAAGCTCCATCTCGTTCCCAAGCGCGTAGCAGAGAAGCGCGGGATGGTCCTTGATCTTTGCCACAGTGGAAAGCACTTCGCGTTCGGTGCGCGCGAGGGCGGCCTTGTCGAGGTAGTTGAAGCCGTGGTTGTGGTGTCCAAGCCAGAAGCCGAGCATCACGGTGTGGCCATGCTTCGCCGCCTCGTCGAGATCTGCCTGCGCGCCGCCTGCGCCCCATGTGCGAAAGGAGTTTCCGCCGATCTCCTTCAAAAGCGCCTTCGAGCCGCCTCCGCCTGCCCCATGAACGAAGTACGGCCGGCCGTTGAACGTGAGGCGCCACGCGCCTTCGGAGCCTTCGATCTTGACAATCGAGCCGGCCGCGAGGCACGCGAACGACAGCGAACATACTACGAGCGCAATCACGCGCTTCTCTACGCCAAGGCGTTTTTTCATCCAGACGGTGGTTTTCATGACGACATTATATCATTTCCGCGGCTAAATATGCTATAATCTTTGCATGGCAGAAATCCCGAAAACATCAGTATCACTTCTCACCGTACTCGCAAACGACACAGCAAACGCACGGTGGTTCGAGTTCTACAACGCATACGAAGGCCCCATGCGCGCCTTCCTGGCAAGCAAATACCCCGCGCTTGAGGCAGATGACATCGTGCAGGAGACCATGATCGCCCTCGTGAAGCGCCTCCCCACATACCACTACACCCCCGACGAGCGCGGGCACTTCCACAACTACCTCATAGGCATCCTGGACCACAAGGCCGCGGACGCCGTACGCCGCTACAAACGGCAAATACGCGCCACACAGGCCGCCCAGACCGCGGCAGAGACCGCAGCTCCGCAGGAACCCCCTCCGTATGCGGAAGACGAGGCGTGGATGAATGCCGCCAGGGAAGCTGCCATAGACCAGCTGATGGCTGACGACTCCCTCGCGCCAAACACCCGCATGATCTTCGAGCACGTGGTCCTTCTCCACGAACCCCCGGAAGCCGTCGCCGCAACATTCGGCACCACCCGCAACAATGTGGACCAGATAAAATCGCGCCTCACCGCAAAACTAAACACGATCATCGAGGCGATGACCAAGGAAAATGACTAAAAAGTTTGAGAGTTTCTGGTTTCTGGTTTCGAAGTTTCTGGAGGCTGCTTCTAGCATCCAAAACCAACCACCTAACCAGTCAGTCAGAGGCAGTCGAGGAGCATCTTGGCGCGCTTGTTGCCCTGGCGGGCCGCGGCCTGGAGCCAGAGTTCGGCGCTGTTGAGGTTCTTTCTGGTGCCGCGGCCTTCCATGTAGCATTCGGCAAGGAACACCTGGGCGGGGGCATGACCATGCTCGGCGGCGTCGCGGGCGAGGTTGAACGCCTCCACTTCGTCCTTCTCGACGCCGAAGCCGTTCATGTAGCAGAAGGCGAGATTGTTGATGGCGGAAAGATTGCGCGCCTCGGCGGCGCGGGAGAACCAGTCCACCGCCACATCGTAGCTCTGGGGGCAGCCCCAGCCGCGTAGAGCGCAAAGTCCAAGCGAAGCCTCTGCATCGTGGCTGCCTAGCTCGGCGGCGCGCTTGTACCAGGAGACTGCCTCCTCGCGGTTGGTGGCCGTGCCGCGTCCGTAGAAGAACGCCTCGGCCACGATAAGCTGAGCGTCCACATTGCCCTTCTCGGCGATTGGCAGAAGCCGGTTGACATGCTCCGCCTCGGTCTCGCCGGGGAGGACGCGCAGCTGTTCAGGCGTGACGCGTGAACTCTCGCCATCCGAGACTTCGGCAGGCGGTTCAGGCGGGGGCGGAGGAGGCGCCGATGCGCGTATCAGCAGAGCGGCGGCAATTACGCCCACAAGCGCCAGCGCCACACCTGCGGCCATGAAGATGCGCGGCAGATTGCGCCTGCGCACAGCGCGCGCAAAGTCGTCCGCAGTGGGATAGCGGTCGTCGGGCGACTCCTGCGTCGCTCGGCGCACAATTCCCAGCCACACACCTGTAGGGCGGCCTTCAAAGCAGTCGACCAGCACCTTGCCGAGGGAGAACACGTCGCTGCGGGCGGTGGCTTCGCCCTTTATCAGCTGCTCCGGCGCGGCATAGCCGATAGTGCCCACGCCCACCGGCCTCCCGTTCACGAGCGACAGAGCCGACGGACGCGCCCCCGCATCCACGTTCTCCATCTTCTTCACGAGCCCAAGGTCTATCAGCACCGGCTCTCCGTTGCGGCGGCGCAGGATGTTCGCCGGCTTCAGGTCGCGATGGACGTATCCCGCGGTGTGCAGGCGCTGCACCGCCTTCGCCACCGCCACGATGA
>CAMIVJ010000347.1 GCA_946401765.1 uncultured bacterium
GGGAAGCCGGTTCAGGCATGAAGATCGCCATCTGCTATCCGCCGCTGCCCAGCGAGAAGGGCGTACCGCTCCTTTCGCAAAACAGGCAGTTCCAGTGGTTCTCGCGGCCCACCTACATCTTCCCCGTCGTGCCAGCAACGGCTGCGACGATGTTGAAGAAGGCGGGCCACGAGGTTTTTTGGCTTGATGGCATCGCCGAGGAATGGACGCCCGAGGAGTTCGAGCGCCGCCTCGGCGAGTGCTGTCCCGACGTGGTGGTGATGGAGACGAAGACGCCCGTCGTAAAGCGCCACTGGAAGTGGATAAGCGAACACAGGTCTTCCGCACCAGGCACTCGCTATGTTCTCGTGGGCGACCATGTGACGGCGCTTCCCGACGAGACGATGGCGGCGTGCCCGGTGGACTACGTGCTGACGGGCGGCGACTGGGACTTTCTGCTGAAGAATCTCGTGGAGTCCAACTTCGATCCTTCGAAGTTCGAGCCAGGCATCTGGTACCGCGACGGCGGCGAGGTTAAGAACACCGGACGCTTCCGCCTCGACCACGACCTCAACTCCGCGCCGTGGATCGACCGCGACCTCGCGCACTGGCGCCTCTACGCCGAGAAGAACGGCAACTTCCGCCGCACGCCAGGCACGTACGTCATGAGCGGACGCGACTGCTGGCATGCGAAATGCACGTTCTGCAGCTGGACCACGCTCTATCCAAAATACCGCACGCGCAATCCCGTGGACGTGGTGGACGAGCTCGAGATGCTCGTCTCGAAATACGGCGTGCGCGAGGTGATGGACGACTCGGGCTCCTTCCCCGTTGGAGATTGGCTCAAGACCTTCTGCAACGAGGTGATCCGCCGCGGGCTCCAGAAGAAGCTGCGCATAGACTGCAACATGCGCTTCGGGCGTCTCACGTTCGAAGACTACAAGCTGATGCGCAGGGCGGGTTTTCGTCTGGTGCTGTTCGGCGTGGAGAGCGCCAACCAGGCGACGCTCGACCGTTTCGTGAAGGCGTTGAAGGTGGAGGACGTCGAGAAGGGCGCAGAGTGGGCGCATCGGGCGGGACTTGACGTGCATCTCACATTCATGTTCGGCCACGCGTGGGAGGGTCCAGAGGAGATCGAGAACACGGTGTGCCTCGCGCGTCGCATGCTTGCCAAGGGATGGGCCTCCACTCTCCAGTGCACCATCACCATCCCCTATCCGGGAACGCCGCTTTTCCGCGAGTTGAAGGAGTCCGACGGTCTCACCACGCTCGACTGGGACGAATACGACATGCGCCGTCAGATCACCAAGACGCCCCTTGCGAGCGAGGCCGATCTCAAGCGCGCCGTTCGCCGCGTCTATGCCGGATTCTTCCAGCCCGAGGCACTGCTGCGCCGCGTGTTCTCGTTCCGCACGCTATTCGACTTCGGCTTCTGGTATCGCGGCCTTCGCGCCGTCATCGGGCATCTTCTCGACTTCGGAGGAGGGCGCCGATGAGCGGCGAGGCGAACATCATCGAGGTGGAGCATCTCGACGCGGGGTATCCCGGCGTGAAGGTGCTTGAGGACGTCAACTTCACGGTGGCGAAGGGCGAGGTGTTCGCGCTTCTCGGCGGCTCCGGCTGCGGGAAGTCCACCATTATGAAGCATCTTATCGGCCTCAACCCCGCGATCGCGGGAACGATCAGGATCGACGGGCTTGAGATGAACGACGAGAACCACGAGCGCATACTTCGGCGAATCGGCGTGATGTACCAGAGCGGCGCGCTCTTCGGCTCGATGAGCGTTATCGAGAACGTGATGCTGCCGTTGGAGGAGTTCACTCGCCTGCCTGCCGCAGCGCGTCGCACGCTTGCGTTGATGCAGCTTGAGCTTGTGGGTCTTAGGGACGCGGCGGAGAAGATGCCTGCGGACCTCTCCGGCGGCATGAAGAAGCGCGCCGCCATCGCGCGCGCGATGGCGCTCGAGCCGGCGATACTCTTTCTCGACGAGCCGAGCGCCGGACTCGATCCTGTGACCTCCGCCGCGCTCGACGACCTCATCCTGCGCCTGCGCGAGACGCGCGGCGTGACGTTCGTGGTGGTCACCCACGAGCTGCCGAGCATCTTCAGGATCGCGGACCGCTGCGCGATGTTCGACCGCGCGCGCCATGCGATGGTGGCCCTTGGCCGTCCAGCCGAGCTGCGCGACTCGTGCACGGATCCCTTCGTGCGCCGTTTCTTCAACCGAGGAGGTGAATGACATGTCAAACGCTTCAGAGGCAAGCTACGCCAAGATCGGCTTCTTCATCGTGCTGGGCATTGCGCTCACGGTAGGCGTTCTGGTGCACATAGGCGGTCTGGGCTCGAAAAACAGCGAGTTTCTGGTGGAGACGTTCTTCTCCGATCCAGTGTCGGGTCTGGACGTTGGCAGCAGCGTGAACTTTCGCGGCGTGCGCGTGGGATCGGTGAAGCGCATAACGTTCATCGGCGCGCAGTACGGCGCATCTGCGGCGGCGGCCGACCGGCAGAAGATCTACGTGGAGATGGCGATCGACTCGCGTCTCTTCCAGATGGGCGAAGAGCAGCGTCCGCGCCAGGTTGTCGAAGACCTCGTGGCAAAGGGTCTGCACGCCACGGTGTCGGCATCGGGCGTCACGGGGCTATCCCGCATAGAGCTGAACTTCCCCAAGGGCGAGCTGCGCGAGGAGCGTCCGTCATGGCGCGCAGATCATCCCCTGATACCGCCCGCGCCGTCGATTCTCCAGAGCGCTGCCGACTCGGCCACGCAGGTGCTCAACCAGCTTAACAAGATGGACTTCGCGGCTGCGTACAGCAATCTTCTCGCCATCGCGCAGAGCGCAGGCACGACGCTCGACAACTTCAACACGGTGCTCACCGGCGAGCAGGGGGGGATTTCGGAGATCGTGCAGAACGTGCGCGACGCGTCCGTTGCCATCCGCGACTTCGCCGACCAGATACGCAGCAACCCATCCTCGCTTCTGCGCTCCAACACGCCGAACGAGCTGCCGGAGACGAAGAGATGAGCGCGCCTTCGCCTACAATCGGACTCGTCTCGCTGGGCTGTGCGAAGAACGCCGTGGACCTCCAGGTGATGGCGGGCCATCTTGTGGGCGCGGGCTTCGCGCTCGCGCCGGTGCCTGACGAGGCGGACGTCGTTCTCGTGAACACGTGCGCCTTCATCGAGCAGGCGCGCGAGGAGGCCGTAGCCGAGATTCTGCGCGCTTGCGAGCTGAAGGCGCGCGGCCTCTGCCGTGCCGTCGTGGTGGCGGGGTGCTTCGTGCAGCGATACGGCGCCCGGCTTGCGGAGAGGTTTCCCGATGTTGACGCCTGGCTGGGCGTCGATTCGATCGACCGCGTTGTGTCCATCGCCAAGAAGGCGCTTTCCCGCAGGCCCGCCAAGGCTGCAGCCTGCTCGTTCGCGCCCGGCCTTCCGAAGCGTCTCTTCGAGCCGCCCGTTCCGGCGCTGCGCCTTACCGGCAAGGCGTTCGCATACCTCAAGATCGCCGAAGGCTGCGCCCACCGCTGCGCCTACTGCGCCATTCCGTCGATCCGAGGGCGCTACCGCTCGCGCCGCATGAACGCGCTCGTGCGCGAGGCGGAGGCGCTTGTCGCCACCGGAGTGCGCGAGATCAACGTGATCGCGCAGGATCCAATGCTCTACGGAGTGGACCTCCCTGCGCGGCGCGGCGGCGCGCGCACGACGATAGTCGATCTCCTTCACAGTCTCGACGCCATCGAAGGCGACTTCTGGATACGCGTGCTCTACTCCTACCCAAGCGAGATCACGCCTGAGTTTCTCGAGTGGATGAAC
>CAMIVJ010000348.1 GCA_946401765.1 uncultured bacterium
CTGGACATCCAGTGCGGCCTGCAGGACCGCGTGATCCAGATGTACGGAGGATGCGTCTTCATGGACTTCGAGAAGCCGCTTGTGGAGTCAACCGGCCATGGCCGCTACGAACGCCTCGACCCCGCTCTACTTCCGCGCCTCTACGTGGCCTACGATCCCAAGCGCGCCGAAGTCTCCGGCAAATACCACAAGAAGCTGCGCGTCCTCTTCGAGGAGAAGAAGCCCGACATCCTCGCCGCCATGGGCGAATTCGCCGACATCGCCCAGCAGGGCCGCGACGCCATGCTCTCCGGCCGCACGGATCTTCTTCCCGCCCTCGTCAACGCGAACTTCGACCTGCGCGACCGCATCTTCAACGTCGCTCCCGCCAACCGCGCGATGGTTATGACCGCCCGCTCCGCAGGCGCCTCCGCCAAGTTCGCCGGCTCCGGCGGTGCCATCGTGGGCACATACACCGACGACGCCCAGTTCTCGCGCCTCTCCGCCGCACTTGCCACCATCGGCTGCCAGACAATCAGGCCCGAGATCGCCGTAAGCTGAACCTGCATCTTCCAATGGCAAATCAAAAGGGCCGGTCGAACGACCGGCCCTCTCTTCGTCTTGGAGAGACAAACTTAACTTACCATGCGTAGTGCGCGAACGCCTTGTTGGCCGCAGCCATCTTGTGCACGTCGTCGCGCTTCTTGATCACGTTGCCCTGGCCCTGGAACGCGTCGATGATCTCGGCGGCAACGGCGGCGGGCATGCCCATGCCATGGCGGCCGCCGGCGAACGTCGTCATCCAGCGAAGCGCCAGAGAGAGCTGGCGAACGGGCTTGATGTCAACCGGCACGGGGTAGGTGGTGCCGCCCACGCGGCGGGTCTTCACCTCCACCTTCGGCTTCATGTTCTCGATGGCCTGGGAAACGACTTCCACGGGATCGGTCACGGGGACCTTCTGGTCGCCCTCGCCCTTCTCGAACTTGGAGGGATCCTTCTCGATCGACTCCTTGATCTTCTCGATGGCGCTGTAGACGATGCGCTCGGCGGTCGTCTTCTTGCCGTCCTTCATGATCACGCGGATGATGTGGGCAATCAGTTCGGAATTGAACTTGGGGTCCAATGTGACCCGCTTCTCAATCTTCTTTGAGCGTCTGGACATGGCTTATCCCTTACTTCTTCTCTTCCTTCTGATGCTTCACGCCGTACTTCGAGCGGCTGCGGTTGCGCCCGTTCACGCCGAGAGAGTCGAGCACGCCGCGCACAATGTGGTAACGCACGCCAGGAAGGTCCTTCACACGGCCGCCGCGCACGAGCACCACGCTGTGCTCCTGCAGGTTGTGGCCTTCGCCGGGGATATAGGCCGTCACTTCGACGCCGGTGGTAAGGCGCACACGGGCAACCTTGCGCAGAGCGGAGTTAGGCTTCTTGGGGGTCATCGTCTTCACGACGAGACACACGCCGCGGCGCTGAGGGCAGGCCTTGAGCGCAGGCGACTTTGAACGCGAGGCAAGAGGATGACGCCCCTTGCGGATCAGCTGATTGATTGTTGGCATGAATGTCTGTTTCCTTGTTTCTCCAAAACGAGCAATTAGTATATCAAAACTGCGGGGATTTGACAAGAGGGACAAATTAACAATTTTTCAAGCGTCCAAACGCCGGTAAATGGCGAGACGGGTGTGGCCGTAGAGGCGGTCGCGGCAGAGTTCCCAGAGCGGCGAGGCGTCTGGGGACTGGTGCGACTTCATCTCCGCGATGAAGAGCCCGCCCTCCTTCACCACGCCGCGCTCGGCAAGAAGCGCGAGCATGCGCGCATAGCCCTGCTCGGCGCCAAGCTCGTACGGAGGATCGGCGTAGGCCACGTCGAACGCCATCGGCGCGGCGGAGGCGAGCCAGGCATAGACGTCCGCCCGCACCACGCTCGCGCGAGCCTCCGCCTTCACAAGGGCGATGTTCGCGCTTACGCACGCCACGTGGCGCGGCGAAAGCTCCACGAACGTCGCGCGCGCCGCGCCGCGCGAGAGCGCCTCGAGGCCCACCGCGCCAGAGCCGGCGAAGAGGTCGAGGAAGTTAGCGCCCTCAAGCTCGAACTGGAGCATCGAGAAAAGCGCCTCGCGCACGCGGTCCTGCGTTGGACGCACCGCATCGCCCTGCGGCACGCGCAGATTGCGTCCACGCCATTCTCCGCCCGCGATCCTCATCCCAGCACCTCCCTGCAGATCCTCACCATCTCCATCGCGTCCTTCGCGTAGAAGTCGGCGCCGATCATGTCGGCATACTCCTGCGTGAGCACGGCGCCGCCTACCACCACTCTGCATCCCGGCAGCTCGGCGTGGAGCAGCTTCACCGTCTCCTCCATGTAGCACACCGTGGTCGTCATCAGCGCGGAAAGTCCCACCAGCTTCGCGCCGCTCTCCTTCGCCGCCGCCAGCACCTTCTCCGGCGGCACGTCGCGCCCGATGTCGATCACCTCGAAGCCGTAGTTCTCCAGAAGCGCGCGGCAGATGTTCTTGCCGATGTCGTGGATGTCGCCCTTCACGGTGGCCATCACCACGCGCCTTCCGGACTGCTGCGCCGGCGCCGCGGGATCGCTCTTCAACGCAGCCCGCACCGCATCGAACGCGGCGGACGCCGCCTCGGCCGCCATCAAGAGCTGCGGCAGGAAGAGCGTTCCCTTCTCGAACCCGCGCCCCACTTCCTCAAGAGCCGGCACGATCTCTCCGTCGATGAGCTCCATCGGCTTCATTCCGCCCGCAAGCGCCGCCGCAGCGGCCGCGCCGGCATCCGCCTTCAGTCCGCGCCGGACGGCCTGTCCGCACGCGCCGAGCGCCTTGCCCGCAGCGCCATCCTCCGCCGCAGCAGGAACCGCCGTCTTCGTGCGGACCTGCGGCCTCTCCACTGCGCCCAGCGCGTTCGCGTGTTCGATCCATCCTCCGCAGCTCGCATCGCGCCCCGTGAGCGCCCTCCACGCCCTTAGCGCCGTCATCATCTCGCTCGAAAGCGGATTCACGATCGCCGCCGAAAGTCCAGCCTCCAACGCGAGCGTGAAGAACGCGCCGTTCAGAAGCGCGCGCTCCGGCAACCCGAACGAGATGTTCGATACGCCCAAAACGGTGCGGCAGCCAAGTTCGCTCCGTATCCGCCGCAGCGCCTCAAGGGCCACGCATCCCGGGAATTCGCCCTTCTCCGCATCGCCGGGCTGCGCCGTCGCAACCGAGAGGCAGAGAGGGTCCACCACGAAGTCTTCAGGGACGAGCCCGTACTCTCTGCCACGTTCAAGAATCCTCCGCGCGATCGCAAGGCGTCCATCGGCGCTGGCGGGTATGCCCTTCTCGTCAAGAGTAAGCGCAACAACAACGCCGCCATACTTCGCCACGAGCGGCAGCACCGCGGAAAGGCTTTCCTCCTTGCCGTTCACGCTGTTCACTAGCGCCTTGCCGTTGTAGTGGCGAAGAGCGCGCTCAAGAGCCTCGGGATTGGAAGTGTCGATCTGCAGGGGGAGGTCCGTGACGCCCTGTATCGCCTGCACAGTGGCGTCCAGCACGGCAGGTTCGTCGATGCCGGGAACTCCTACGTTGACGTCGAGAAGGTCAGCCCCCGCCTCGGCCTGCGCCACCGCCTCGCGCAGCACGTAGTCCATGTCGCCTTCTACGAGCGCCTGCTTGAGCTTCTTCTTGCCGGTTGGGTTTATGCGCTCGCCCACCACCACGGCGTCGCGCGGCGAGATCTCGGCGGCATGCGTGCCGGAGGCGACAAGAGTGCGCCTGAGCGGCGCTTCGCGCGGAG
>CAMIVJ010000349.1 GCA_946401765.1 uncultured bacterium
ATTCGCATTGCTCCAGCCGCTCACTCTCAACGTTCCGGCCTGGACATCTATCGCACCTTCGTCTCTCGAGTATGGCCTGCGTATCTGCAGCGCCCCCGTGCCCGTCTTCGTGAGCGTAAAGCCGTTGAGGTTCAGGTTTTTGTTGGCAGCGCTCCAGCCGGCGCCGTTGCGCACCCCCATCCACAGCTCTTTTGCGCCGCCAATCGTCGCATTGGCATCCAAGTGGAGCATACAGATATTCTTGCCACTTGTCATGCTCTCGGAAGACGTGAGCGCCCACGGCCAGTCGCCCGCGCCCGCGCCCGCGATGTAGAACTCGGTCACAACCTTCCCGGAAACAGCCTCGCCGTCGCCAATCACCTTGCCGTCGAAGTCGAACGTGCCACCGTCCTCGACCGTCACCTTCGGTGTCGCGCCGAGCGCGTTTGCACTGCCCTGCTTCAGGACGCCGCTCTTGACGATCGCCTCTGTGGAAACAAAAGATCCACCGGAGACTGTCATGGTGACGACCGCGTTCGTCGCGGCGCGCACAAAGAAGTTGCTCACGCTCGTCGCCGCGTTCACGTTGAACGCCACCGAACTATCGGTCTTGATCGTCAAATCGCCGGTCAGCGTCGAGGCGGACGAAATCGCGAGCGTGCCGGAGGCAGGCGTGAGAACAACATTCCCCGCGCCAGTGAAACCGGTCACTGTCAGCTTCCCGCACGTATCGACCGTCAGGCCGGAAGCGACGTCGAGCGTCGTCGCGCCGATGCTTCCAGCGCCAGTGAACGTCACGTTGCCCGTCCCCTGCACGGTCATCGCGCCCAGATTGTAGGTGTTGGCCACGGCGATCGCCGTATCGCCGGAAATGTTGACGATGAAGTCGCCGGAATGCGGGACTCTGCCGTTCGCCCAGTTCGCCGCGTTGTCGAACGAGCCCGTGCAGTCGTTGTTCGTCCACTGCGCTGGCGTGTTCGGATCGTACGGATAATAGGCGGCCGCGTATTTCGCCGCCTCGGACGCCGTGAACGCGCGGTCGTAGAAGCGGAAGTCGTAGAATGCCACCGCGTCGTTCGCCTGCGAGGAGACGGCCCCGAGCGCGGTGAGATCGCTCCCGCCGCTCATGAACGAGCAGTACTGCATTCCGCCCACGTCCGCGCCCAGCAGCTTCGGCGTGTCGGTCGAGACGGTGCGGACGAGGACGCCGTCGCAGTAGATGTCGAACGAGCCGGCGCCGTTGTGTACTTCAGACGCGGGCGTGTAGGCGACGACGATCGAGTGGAAACCCACTGTCAAGTCGTTGGTGGTCACGATTGTGAACGTGTTCTCCACGCTCTTCGCCTTGCTGGAATCGGTCGTCATCACCTTGAAGTAGAAGTTCGACTTCGTGGAGGACGAGAGAAGCGCGACTTCCTTCTGGTCAGCCTTGTTGAGACGTCCGAGGCTGACGAGCGCGCCAGTCTCCGTGGCGTCCATGCAGAGCGACATGGCGGCGGACCACGCGCCGTGCAGGACGGTCGGATCCTCGAACTGCCCCCACACGTTGCCGGGATGGTGCGCCGTTCCGGGGCCGTCCGGTCCTTCGACCGCCTTGGCGTTGGAATCGGTGCTATTGGTCTGGTCGCGTGTCAGGCCGGATCCCTCGCCCGCCGTAAACACCCTCGTGCCGTTTGAGAAGTCGTGGCGGAAGTAGAACTCGTCGATCGCGGCGGCGCTCACGAACGTGCGCGTGAACACGTCGCTGCGCGCGTAGCCGCTTTTGGCCGCCAGCGCCTTCACGGTCGTCGTCTTCGTGAGCGTGATCGGTCCGGTGTAGAGCGTGGAGTTGACGGTGGGCGTCGACCCGTCGAGCGTGTAGTAGATGGAAGCCCCGGCCATCGAACACGTGAGCGTCACGCTCGCGGACGTCCCGAACTCCGCCGCCGTGGCGCTCGTCGGCGTCGCGGCCTGCGGCAGGTTGGCCGACTCCATCGTGATGTCGTTGTCGTAGGAATTGCTGTTGGATGCCCTGTTGTAGAAAGAGCCCGTATAGTTGTTTCCATCCTTGATCACATCGTCGCCTTTCGTCAGGGAAGCAGAGACCGAACGCGCCCCGGTGCTCGTGTAGCCGGAACACGTCGCATTCACCGTGTAGGTGCGGGTCGACGAGGACGGAGGCAGGATCAGCGCATACACGCCGCGTGCGTCGCTCGTCGCGGTGGCGTATGTGATGTTGTTGTACTTCGCGGTGACGGTCGCGCCGGAGATCGCGTCGCCACTCTGGTCGAGGACGCGTCCGCTCGCGATGACGGAATACTGCGTCGCGTTCGTGAAGATGTTGAACACCGTGCAGGTGATGTTCGTGAAGTCGTAGCCGCTCGAATTGATTATGGCGCCCGTGTCGGAGTCGGCAGGCGTGTACCAGGCGTCGTCCGATCCGCTCCAGCCCATGTTCAGATGGATGTAGAGCTGGTTGTTGTAGTAGCCGTAGCCGTCCGTCAGGATGGAATGTCCGGCATCCGCCGTCGCGCTGCCGGTCGGCCTGCCCTGTATGCCCAGGATGACCGGGAGCTTGGCGTCGAGGCTGGGGATGACGTTTTGCTTGAAGGCATTGCCCTTGATACCGCCGCTCGAGTAGTCCATGATGGCGTTGGAATAGCCAAACGTGCTCACGAGGCTGTCGCCCACGCGGCTGGAACTCGACGAGCTACCGCCTGAATTGTAGCTCATGCAGACGGAAATGCCGGCGTCCGAGGTCAGCTTCGCGATGCCGATCACGTTGTTCCAGTCATACGTCACCTCGCGCGGAACGTAGGGCATGTGCGCCCAGTCGTACGTGCCGCCCTGCATCGTCAAGTCGGTGGCAGTGCCGCTTACCTTGCATGTGAAGGTCTTCGGGGTCACGGACGTATTCGGAAACTCGAAATAGCGCATCGTCTGCGCAAATGCCGTCGCCACGCATCCGCACGGGTACTTGTTCGGCGTGTAGTTGTTGTAGTAGTTGTGGGTGTAGCCATTCCCGGACGTCGCCGTCGACTGGCCCCACTTCGACCGTACGAACGACGCCACGCGCAGGTCGGCAGGCGGCGACGACATCTTCGCCTGAAGCCGCTTCCCGCCGCTCTTGCCCGCCGCCATGAGCCTCGACCACTGGTCGGCATTGCCCTCTTGCTGTTGTACGCTTGCTGTCCCCCCATCTTGCTGTTGTACGCTTGCTGTCGTCCCCCCGCTCGCCGCCGCAAGCCGTACCCCTTGCTGTTGTACGCTTGCTGTCGTCCCACCGCTCGCCTCCACCGCGGCGGCCCGTGCCGCCACGTCGGCCGTCAAGAGCGCCCACATCGGGCTGTTCTCGTCCGCATCGAACGTGCCGGTCTTCGAGTAGCCGAGAATCGGCGTGATCTCCGTGTCGCCCGAAGTAATGACGTAGCCGCCGCCCTTCAGGCTCACCACGTGGAACTCGCCCCTGCCGTCCGCACCCGGATACGTCGCGACCGACTCCGGCTCGGCGTCGATCTCGTCGCCCAGCGCCTCACGCAGCCGCACCCATCCCGTGACGGCGCCCTTCGCGTCGTCGCCGGTTACGCCCGCGCCGAACGCGGACAGCGCGACGCCCATCGTCGTCGCAAACATCGAAAACAATTTTGTTCCACGCTTCAACTGTCTTTACCTCCTTTTCGGAACGTTGTATCCGCCGCGCCGCACCCAGCAGCTATTGCATTCGCATGCGCCGTCGCGTCCGCACGTACCCTGGATGTCCTGGGCAGGATGCGGTTTGAGCGACTTTCGGCAGAGAGCGAGCAG
>CAMIVJ010000350.1 GCA_946401765.1 uncultured bacterium
TGTCGGGCTGGAAGAAGGGCGTGGCGAACGTCACGCCCTCCACGTACGCGCCGGCTGCACGCAGCACGCACACGGCGAGCTGCGAGTCGAGCCCGCCGCTAAGCAGACTTAGTCCTCTGGCCGTTCTTTCCATTGCTAGCTCCTTATGGCGTGTGCGCCCGGCGCCGCGGAGGCGCGGAGGCGCCTCGCCGCCGGACGCCATTATTTTAGCGAATCGCGCGCTGAAAGCCAATGGGAAAATCACAGAAAGTGCAAGCGGGCGCGTCTCGCAGAAACACGCACGCCCGAGGCGGCTAGGAATCCGGCTCGGGCGTCTTTGGTTAACTGAGGAAAGAGTCTCAGGCTCTCAACACTTGAATATATGCCTGACTCCTCGGCCGATGACAAGCGTTTTGAAAATTTTTTGAATTTTTTTATATCCGCTCTGCGGCGGCGGCCATTTCACGGCCGATGGCGGCTATGCGCCTCTCTATGCGCGTCTTCACCTGGCTTACGCTGTTGCGGGATAGCTTGAACTGCTTCGCGGCTTCGTCTATCGAATGCCCCTCCTGCACGTAGAAGCGGTAGATCTCGCGATCTCTGTCGGAAAGCGCCGTCTTTGTCATCACATGCTCAACGGCGGCGGCGAGGATGGCGCGTTGCCAGTCGGCATCGGTCTCGGCCTGGCCAGGGGCCTGGCCAGGATCGGCGAGCGTCTCCTGCAGCACTTCGTCCAAGGGCACATGCGAATCTGTCCTACGCACTTCGTCCTTGCGGCGCTGCATGTGCACCTCGTTGTAGATCATGGCCGCGAGGTACGAGTGGAAGCTGCCCTTCTCTGGCTGGTACTGGCCGCTGCGCAGCACGTCCACCAGCTTGGCGAGCACCGTCATCACTATGTCGTCGGCATTGGCACCGGCGCCTTTGAACACTGCGAAGGCGCGCATGGCGGGGGCGTAGAGATCCCAGAACCTGTTCCACACGGCGGAATCCTGCCCGCGCGCAAGGTCCTTTATCTTGGCGATGAGGGTGAAGGATGTTTCGGGAAACGTGCTCATTGAGGCGTCTTTCCTTCCAGGCGGTCGGCCATGTCGCCTAGCATGCGGGCGAGAGTTGCAGGTTCGGAGAGCTGCTCATACTCGTCCTGCGGTTCGAAATACGAGTCCACGCCGTCATCGTCGGAAGCGAGCTGCGAAAGACGGCGAATCTGCTCTGCGGCGCGCGCGCGCGTGGTCTTGCCGCTCTCCACGTCGGCAAGAAGGCGATGCGTGAGCACCCATGCGTCGATCTGCGCAAGCTCAAAGTCGGCACGCGACATTTCGTCGCCGTCGTCGGTGGACTGCCCGTCCATGGGCAGGGCGCAGAGCTGCTCGAACGATGGCAGTCTCTCCGCCGTCGCGCGGGGATAGAGCCACGCCAGGCCACCGCCGCACGCGCATGCCGCGGCAATGGCGGCCGCGAGAAGTCCGATCAGCCACTTCTTCGCCTTCTTCGCGCGGCGCAGCTTGCCGCGAGCGTCTTCGTATGCCTTCTCGGACTGAAACGCCTCCTCCTCGCGGCGGGCCTTCTCGAGCTCGCGCCACGAAGGACACTCCCTCCCCGCCGGGTTCAGGTGCAGCAGCTTCGGCAGTATCTGCGTCCACACCGGGTTGTATGTCTCAAGATCTCCCGTCACGTCCGTGCGCGCATCGCACCACACTCCCGTGAGCAGACGGAACACGAGCACCCCAAGCGCATACCAGTCGCTCGCCTCGCTCGCCTCCACACCCATCTCCACCTCGGGCGCAAGATACCCCACGCTTCCCATCACCTGCCTCTGGCCGCTGCGCGCCGCCACCAGCGTCTGCTCCGCCGAGAGCCCAAGATCGGCCCGCAGCTTGGGGTTGAATATCTGCGCCACGCCGAAGTCGCTCAGCACCACATGGCCGTCCGGACCCACCAGCACGTTCTGGAGCTTGAGGTCGCGGTGCAGGATGCCTTTCTTGTGGATGTACTCAAGGCCGTCGCGAAGATCTTCGTACCACATCGCCACCTGGTCTTCGTCCACGCCTTCCGCGCCGGCGTCCGCGAGAGTGCGCGGCCGCCCCTCAGGGTCAAGCACGAGATCCATCACGAAGTACGGTCTGCCGCTCGCCTCGTCCTCGCCGATGGCGTACACTCCTACGAGACGCGGATGGCGCAGCTTGGCGAGCAGCCTGCCCTCGGCGAAGAACCGCCTGCGCACTGCCTCCTGCTCGCCGCGCTCATAGGTGAAGAGCTTCAATGCGTAGCGCACTCCGAGCTGCACGTCTTCCACCTCGTACACCTCGGCCATGCCGCCCTTCGCAAGCAGCTTCACCACTTTCCAGCCGCCGAGAAGCGCGCCTTCCTTCAGAGCGCCGCCTGCGCCTGTCTCTTTCCCTTGTTCCATGCGCAATATTCTATCAAATCCTGAGGGGATGTGCAAATTAGCCCTTGAAGAGCCACATGGCAAGGCCCACGATCGGCGGCATCGTGGCGAGCGAGAGAAGAGTTGTGCCCGATACGATGCCCACGGAAAGCGGCACGTCGCGGCCGTACTTCGCGGCGAAGACCGTGGTGAGCGCCGCCACGGGCGCGCTCGACGCGGTGACGAGCGCCACGGCCATCGTGCCGTCGGACGGACTGCTCAGCCACACCGCTCCCAGCACCGCGCACGGCAGCGCCACAAGGCGCAGGAACGCCACCGCATACGCCGCGCCGCAGCGCAGCACCGCTCCGAACGACGCGTCCGCGAGATAGTACCCGATCACTATCATCGCAAGCGGCGTGTTGAGATCCGCCAGCATCTTCACCGGCTCCCCCACCGCCGCCGGAAGCGTCACCGAGAAGAGGAAGAACGGCAGCCCGCATGCGATTCCCACCGTGCCAGGATTGACGAAGAGCGTTCGCGTGTGCATCTCCTTCGCGCTTCCGCACATAGTCACCAACCCCCAGCTCCAGCACAGCACGTTGAACACCGCCACGTACACCGCGCCGAAGAACACACCGTCGCTTCCCAAAAGCGCCTGTTCAAGAGGAATGCCCATGAACCCCGCGTTCGAGAACGTTACGGCGAAACGCAGCACGCTGCGGCGCGCCGGCTCCGCCGAGCGGAAGCACAGGCCAGCGACCATGCCGAGCGCATGCGAAAGAACGGCGATCCCAAGCGCCCACCCAAGCCCCTGCAGAAGATGGCGCTCGAACGGACGCTGAAACGCATGCACGATGACGCACGGCGTGACCACCAGCAGCAGCACCTCCACAAGTCCCTTCACCGTTGTCTCGGTGAGCACGCGCCTTTTGTTGCAGACGTATCCCACGCCCATTAGCGCGAAGAGAACGGCCACCTGCCGCGCGACTACCAGAAGGCTCTCAAGCACCGCACACCTCCATCCACATCGGCGCGAGGCGGCGCACATGGCAGAACAGCACGGCGCACGCACAGGCGTCGTAGAGTGCGTCATGCCAGGCGCGTCCCGGACAGAGCGCGTCAACCTGCGCCTGAAGGCCGAACGTGCGCACAACGTCGCCAAGCGCAAAGGACTCCATCAGCGGCCAGAACCTGCGCACGATGCGGAGGGTGTCCACCCACGGACCAAACCGCGTGAGCGGCGCGCGCTTCTCGAGAATGGTGCGCTCGGTGGATGCGTTGTGCGCCACGAGCGGCACGCCCACGAGACTCGGCGCAAGCTCCGGCCACACGTCCATGAACGCCGGCGCCGCCGCGAGCTCGCCGCGAAGCTGCGCCCATCTCCCCGGCGCGCGCGGCGAGAACGGACG
>CAMIVJ010000351.1 GCA_946401765.1 uncultured bacterium
CCGGCGGAGGCCCAGCCCGCGCTGCTCGGCATCACGAAGGCGGCCCTCGAGACCGATTCGTTCATCTCCGGCGCGTCCTTCCAGGACACCACGCGCGTGCTCACCGAGGCCGCCACCATGGGCCGTGTGGACGAGCTGCGCGGATTCAAGGAGAACGTGATCCTCGGCCACCTCATCCCCGGCGGCACCGGCTTCCCCCTGCACCGCTACCTCAAGCTCGTGCCTCTGTGCGAACCCATCTCCGACGAGGAGATGGAGGAGCTTCGCCGCGAGGCCAAGGCGAAGCAGGATGCGGTCGACGGCGCGCCGCCCATCCCCGAGAACGAGGATGGCGAGGAAGGCGACAAATTCGAGATCGTCGACCCAAGCAACATCGCCCAGGCTCCAGCCACCCAGGCCCCCGACCAGACGAGCGACTACAACGACGTGGCGTTTGGCGACGCAGACGGGCTGGCCGGTGACGTTTTTGGCGAGTAGCGGCGGCTTAGGCTGGGTATCCCGCAATGAACCCGCTTGCTAGAAAGCTGAACGAGACGCTGGGACCGGCGGCGAGCATGCTCTCGCCGCTGGGCCGGCGGATGTACTTCCCGTACGGCGGCATACTGGGCCAGGGGGCCGAGGCGCGAGGGTGCGCCACCAACGCGACCGTGGGCATGGCGTTCGAGGAGGATGGCTCGCCGCTGGTGATGGACTCTTTTGCGTCCATGCTGAACCTGGACCGCAAGTCGTTCCTCTACGCCGGCAGTTTCGGCCTTCCTGCTCTTCGAGAGGAGTGGAAGCGTCTGCAGGTGAAGAAGAACCCGTCCATGAAGGGCGTATCCTGCTCCACCCCTGTCGTGACGAACGCGCTGACGCACGGCCTGAGGATAACGGCCGAGCTGTTCGCCGGGCGTGGCGACAAGGTGGTGACGCCCGATCTGTATTGGGACAACTACTCGCTCATCTTCGAGGAGACCTGCGGCGCGAAGCTGCAGACCTTCACCATGTTCAAGGACGGCGCCTTCGACGCCGCCGCCATGCAGAAGGCCCTGATGTCCCCCGGCGAGAAGAAGATACTCATCCTCAACTTCCCCAACAACCCAACCGGCTACACCGCCACGCTTGCCGATGCCCCGCGCATCGTGAGCGCCGTGGAGTCCGCCGCCAAGGCCGGCAAGAAGATCGTTGTGGTGCTTGACGACGCCTACTTCGGCCTCGTGTACGAGAAGGGCGTGCATGGCGAGTCGCTGTTCGCCGAATTCGCCGCGCTGCACGAGAACGTGCTCGCCGTCAAGCTCGATGGCTGCACGAAGGAGGACTACGTTTGGGGCCTGCGCGTGGGATTCATCACCTTCGCGTTCAAGGGCGCCACGCCCGAGCAGCTCAAGGCCCTCGAGGCGAAGGCGGCAGGCGATGTGAGAAGCGGCGTCTCGAACATTACCGCCGTTGGCCAGCACATGGCGCTCGCGGCCTTCGCGGACAAGGCTTACGCCGCGCAGAAGCGCGAGAAGTACGCCGTTCTCAAGGCCCGCTACGCCGAGGTCAGGCGCATCCTCAAGAAGCACCCGGAATATGCCGATGCCTTTGAGGCGATGCCGTTCAACAGCGGCTACTTCATGTGCGTGAAGCCGCTGGGAGTGGACGCCGAGAAGGTGCGCAGGCTGCTCGTTGAGAAGTATTCCACCGGCACGATCGTGCTTTCCGGCCTCATCCGCATAGCCTTCTCCACCGTGCCTCGGGAGAAGCTTGCCGCGCTCTTCGCGAACGTGGCGGCCGCTGTGCGCGACCTGAAGGGGCAAAAGATCTAAACTGAAGAGACAAAAATGAAGAACCTCACTGCCGACGAACTCCGCGAGATGTACCAGTCCTTCTTCGAGTCGAAGGGCCATGTGCGCATCTCCGGCGCGAGCGTTATCCCCGAGAACGACCCCACCGTGCTTTTCACAACGGCGGGCATGCATCCGCTTGTGCCGTACCTGATGGGCCAGATGCCGCATCCTGCAGGAACGCGCCTCACTGACGTGCAGAAGTGCGTGAGAACTGGCGACATCGACGAAGTGGGCGACGCTGCGCATCTTACGTTCTTCGAGATGCTGGGCAACTGGTCGCTCAACGACTACTTCAAGAAGGAGGCGATCTCCTGGAGCTTCGAGTTTCTCACCGAGAAGCTCGGCTTCAGCCCCGACCAGCTTAGCGTCACCGTGTTCCGCGGCGAGGGCAAGGAGGGCGACGAGGGATACATCCCGGCCGACGACGAGGCTGCGGAGATATGGAAGTCGCTGGGGATTCCCGAAGAGCGGATCTTCCGCCTGCCGCGCGAGGACAACTGGTGGGGCCCCGCCGGCACAACTGGTCCATGCGGACCCGACACCGAGATGTTCATCGACACGGGCAAGGAGAAGTGCGGTCCCGATTGCCGTCCCGGCTGCCACTGCGGCAAGTACATCGAGATCTGGAACGACGTCTTCATGCAGTACAACAAGAACGAGGAGGGCAAGTTCGTTCCCCTCGGGCGGCACAACGTCGACACCGGCATGGGCGTTGAGCGCACGATCTGCATGATGAGCGGCGCGCCAACGGTCTATGACACCGAGATATTCGCGCCCATCATGGCGAAGATCGACGAGCTTTCCGACGCGGCCGCCGTTGCGCGCCTCGACCCCGAGGTGGCGCTGCGCAGCCGCCGCATCATCGCCGACCACATGCGCACTGCCACCTTCATCCTCTGCGATCCGAAGGGCGGCGTGAAGCCCGGCAACATCGGCGCAAACTACGTGCTTCGCCGCCTCATCCGCCGCGCGGTGCGCTACAGCCGCTTCCTCGGCATAGCGCCCGGCTTCACCGTGAAGATGGCCGAGACGGTGTGCGCCAAGTACCAGCACGTCTATCCCGAGCTCGCAGTCAACCTCGAGACATGCCGCATGGATCTCGAGCGCGAGGAGAACCGCTTCAACGAGACGCTCGACAAGGGTGCCGCAATGTTCGCCAAAGTCGCCGAGCAGCTCAAGCTGCACGGCCAGTCGCAGATCTCCGGCAAGACCGCGTTCAAGCTCTACGACACGTTCGGCTATCCGCTTGAGATGACGCTTGAGCTCGCCAAGGAGCAGGGGCTTGAAGTGGACGTTGCCGGATTCGAGGAGGCGAACAGGAAGCACCAGGAGCTTTCGCGCACTACGTCGGCAGGATCGTTCAAGGCCGGATTGCAGGACAACTCGGCCGTCGTCACGCGCATGCATACCGCTACGCACCTTCTCCACGCTGCGCTTCACAAGGTGCTTGGGCCCACCGCCAACCAGAAGGGCTCCAACATCACCGCCGAGCGCCTGCGCTTCGACTTCACATGGCCCGAGAAGATGACCGACGAGCAGATCAAGGCCGTCGAGGACATGGTGAACCAGTGGATCAAGGACGCGATCCCCGTCTCGAAGAAGATGACGACCGTAGAGGAGGCGAAGGCCGAAGGCGCCATGGCCCTCTTCGGCGCGAAGTACGGCGACCAGGTGAGCCTCTACACGATCGGCGACGTCTCGAAGGAGATCTGCTGCGGTCCGCACGTGGAGAACACGAGCGAGCTCGGCAGCTTCAAGATCCAGAAGGAGCAGAGCTCCTCCGCCGGCGTGCGCCGCATCAAGGCCGTCATCGGTAATATGAGTGCCTAGTGTTTCTCCACGAGCCACGAATCACGAACCACGAACCACGAGCCACGTCATGCAACTTTTGGCACTATACGACGCCTATGTGGATACGTTCCGCGTTGACGGCGAGCTGCCGCTG
>CAMIVJ010000352.1 GCA_946401765.1 uncultured bacterium
GTCGCCCATGTTGCCGTCGATCTCGGCCTGCGGGGTGAGCGCCGCCACGGAGTCGACCACGATCACGTCGAGTGCGCCGCTCTTGCAGAGCTGCTCGCAGATGGAGAGCGCCTCCTCGCCGCTGTTCGGCTGGGCGACGAGAAGGTCGTCGAGGTTCACGCCGATCTTCTTCGCGTAGCCCGGATCGAGCGCGTGCTCGGCGTCGATGAACGCCGCGACGCCGCCGGCCTTCTGCGCGTTCGCCACCACGTGCAGGGCGAGGGTGGTCTTGCCGCTCGACTCCTGGCCGTAGCACTCAACGATGCGCCCGCGCGGCAGGCCGCCCACGCCCAGCGCGAGGTCCAGCGAAAGCGCGCCCGTGGAGATAACCGGAATGTTGGCATGCTCCTCGCCGCCGAGGCGCATGATCGAAAGCTCGCCGAACTCCTTCTTGATCTGGCTCAGAACCGCGTCGAGCGCAGTGTTCGTCTTCTTCGCGGGCTCCGCCGCCTTGTCCTTTTTCTCTGCCATTTTGTGTTTGCTCCTTCTTCCGTGGTGACGGCCCTAATTATATCAAAAAGACGATGCACACGCCATATGACAAGTGCAAAATGAATGTCAAGAACGCTTGAACTTGCGGCTGAGGCGCTCGTAGGCGCGCTTGGCGCCGTAGGGCGCGCGCTCGGCGCGCTCGAGCATCTTGTCCGCCTCGGGGTCGTTCACGAACTGCTCCTTCTTCCAGTCCCACTCGAGCTTGCGGCCGAGCTTCATGCCGATCCAGGAGAGGAGACACGCCGTGCAGGAGCGGTGCGCCGTCTCGGCGGGCACCACGCTCGGCACGTTGGCCTTGATGGAGTCGATGAAGTTCTGGTGGTGGTGGCCGGGATTCTTGATGAGATTCGGGTAGAGCACCACCGAGGGCGCGCCGGCGATGAGCGAGGGATCGCTCGCGTCGAGCGCCTTGAGCGGCTTGCCGCCGATCACGGGATCGCTCGCCGTCGCCTTCGCGGGGCCGCGGCTCACGAATATCCAGCCCTTCTCGCCCACGAACCTCACGCCGCACGGATACTTGTCCCACACGCGAACGGGCGTGCCGTCAGGATACGTGAGCGTGATGTCGTATTCGCCATGGACATCCCAGAGTCCGCCCGTGTGGAACTTGCCCTTGCCCTCGATGTACTTGGCGCCGATTCCTTCCCAGCCCATTCCCCAATGCACGATGTCGAGGTGATGCGAGCCCCAGCCGGTGATCATGCCCGCGCCGAACTGCTCGCACCTGAGCCAGCCAGGACGCGAGTTGATCGCCTTCCTGAGGTCTGCGCCCTGGCTGTGGACGCGGTCTTCGGTGTAATAGACCTTCGGCGTGGAGCCGAGCCAGAAGTCGTAGTCGAGGCACTCGGGCACGGGCATCTCCTTCGTGGAGCCGCCGGCGGGATCGCCGGGAAGACCCACCTCGATGAGCTTGATCTTGCCGAGGCGACCTTCGCGCACAAACGCGCACCCCTTCTGGAAATGCTCCCACGAACGCTGCTGCGAGCCCAGAAGGAATATGCGCCCCGTCTCCTTGATCGCGTCCGCGAAGAGGCGTCCCTCGCGGATCGTGAGCGAGGCTGGCTTCTGCATGTACACGTGCTTGCCGGCAAACGCGGCCTCGATTGCGATCTGGGCGTGCCAGTGGTCGGGAGTGGAGATCGAGACGGCGTCGATGTCGCTGCGCGAAATCAGGTCGTGGAAGTCGCGCGCGCCCTTCACGGAATCAACGGACTTCTCCTTGTAGTGGCGAGCGACCGCACGGCGCATGTCCTCGAGGCGGCGCGAGTCGAGGTCGCACGCCGCCACCACGCGCGAACCGCTCGCGCGCAGAAAACCGGGCGCGTCCATCGTGCGCCCGATGCGTCCGCATCCGATCTGCGCGATGTGGATTTTGCCGCTCGGCGCATCCTTGCCCAGCACGCTCGACGGCACGATCACAGGGAATGCCCCCGCCGCAATTGTCGCCTTCAAAAACTCTCTCCTCTTCATTGTCGTCTCCTTTTTGCTGCCTAGCGCTTAGTGCCTAGTGCGTAATGATCAACCTCAAAACCAGAAACTCAGAACACCTTCACCTCGTACTCCAGCTCCAGCTTCTCGCCGGGCTTGAGCGTGAGAGGCTTCTCGTACATGGGCACCGGGTTTGCGAACTCGTGCGAGGCCCAGGTGTAGATGCGTTCGGTGGGAATGGACTTTACGACGCGCAGCGTAACGCCGTGTCCCGTCGCGGGGTCGGTGTATGTGACGGACTTCATGCCCTCCGGACCGGCCACGTTGCGTTCGGGATTCGGCGTGCCGCCCTCTCCGCTCGCCTTGAAGCCGCGCGCAAGCGGCGCCATGCGCAGCGAGAAGCCGCCGTAGCCCACCGGACGCCTGCAGTCGAACGTCACCTGCTCGCGCGCCGTGAACACGTGACGCGCGCTAATCGTGTAGCACCCCTTCTCGTCGGGCGCCGAGAATGCGACCTTGCGGTCCTCGTCTAGAAGCACCTTCCCGGGCTCGGCGCGCGGACCATACCACATCTTCAGCGACACGTCGCACGCGCCGCCCTTCGTGGCGATCGCCACGTCCTTCACAACGGTCATCCCGTCGGGGAAGAGGTTCTGCATCACTGGTCCGCGCGGCTCCCAGTAGTTGAGGCCGTTGATGAACTTCCAGCAGAACCAGAGGCCGAGGTGCCAGGGATGGTCCTTGGGACGCGCCATCGTGATGCAGCGTCCGTCGGGCAGCGAGAGCGGATGCACGAACGGCTTCGCCTCGCGGTTCGCGATGTTGAACTTCCACACCGTCTTGCCGTCCTTCACGCACTCCGCGCCGTCGATGGTGCGGCGGGCGATGGCGGTGGCGCTCTTGCTCTGCACGCGGTCGGGACGCTCCCCCATGGCCCAGCGAGTCGCCTCTAGGAGGTGCATCTGCCACTCCATCTTGGCCCAGTCCTTGGGGTTGTGGCCAAGGGCCGTGTAGTAGATGCGCCCCTTGCCGTACGTCTTGCACCACTCGAGCACGTGGCCGCCGATCTTGGGGCAGCCCCACTTGTCGGTCTTGCGGCTCTTGGGAAGAACGTCCTTCCAGTCGAGGATCAGGAGCGGGCGCACCTTCTCGTCGGGATGGTTGAGGTATATCTCGTCGTCGGCCCACACGTAGTCGGCCGGAAGACACGCGATCGCGGGATGCGTGCGGTCGGCATGTGTGAAGGGAACGCTCTGGTGGGCCGCGTAGTGGCGTTCGAACGAACCGCCGAGGAAGTCGCGGAAGCGCTGCTTGCCGCGCTCGTTGGCGCTCGCGGAGTGCGTGGCCACGAGACCGCCGCCGTTCTCCACGAACTTGTAGAACGCCTCGCGCTGGGCGTCCGTGTCGAAGAGCTCGTGGTTCGTGGCGCAAAGAAGGATGCAGCGCACCTTCTTCATCGCCTCGCTCGTGAACACCGCAGGGTCGTCCGTCACGAGACAGCTGAGGCCGTTCGCGGTGAAGTAGCGGCGCACCTCCTCTGCGCCGACCTCAGTGGACTCGTGGTGAAACGCGCCTTTGGCCACCACTTCGCCTGTCTGGGGGTTGCGCACGTACTTCCAGCGCGTGTACACGATCACGTCGGCCGGCGCGAACGCCGCAGCGAGATTCATCGCCGCGGAGCACGCGGCAAGCGCGATGAGCATTGTGAGTCTTCTGAAGAACGTTTTTTCTGCTTTCATTGACTGATCACCTTTCCTTGACCTCGGTCGAGTATTATATACGCATTCCC
>CAMIVJ010000353.1 GCA_946401765.1 uncultured bacterium
GCCAACGCGGAATCCGTCGTTGACGACCGACAGCTCAAGGCCCTCTATGCGGCCCACTACGGAAGGATCGTTGCGGCTTCTCAGACGCAGCGTCCTCACATCGCCGTTCACTTCGATGTCGTTGGCGGTGATTGTTGCGGATGCGCCGAGGTCGAAGCCGACCGCTCCGGTGGCCGTGCTGTTCTCCACCGTCACCTTCTGGTTCAGCTTCCCGTATGCCGATCCGCTCCAGCCGTACATGAACGATCCGTCGCCGCCCGAGACATCAACCGTCTTCGGTCCGTCCATGGTGCAGCCGCCACCGAAATGCAGATAGCCGCTTGTCTGCGTCCACGTGCCATTGCCGGCAAGGTCGCCGCCCGAGACTACGTGCCTGCCGGCATTCACAACCACCGCGCCGTTGTTCGTCACGCCGCCCGCGTAGCAGTCGGTGGACCCGCCGCCTAGATCGAGCTCGCTGTTGGCGGCCACGTCCAGCACCCCCTTGATCGTCGAGGTGCCGCTTTCCGCGTTGATCGTGCCAACCGATCCTTCGACGATGCGCACATCGACCATGGCGGGATACGTCATGTTGTAGACGTGGAGCGTGCCGTTGTCGAGCGTGATGCCGCCGGGAATGGAGACGCTCTCCTCGGGTACTTCTTCAGGACGGAATATGCCTCCGTCCGTCACCAGCACTGAATTCACGTCCATCGGCACCTTGACGACGCCAAAGATCCCCGTGTGCTTCACAGTGAGATTCTTGTCTGGCCCGTAGATTCCAGGCGTGGACGTTGCCGCCGTGCCTGTACGCGTGCGTATGTCAAGCCGGTCCACGCCGCCCACCGTTGCGTCGCCCGAGAGCTCCACCCTGCGCATTGCCGAGTTCCACACCGTGTGCGTCTCGCGGCCGTCTAGCGAATCGCTCACGAGCGCGCCGCGTCCGTCCGGCCCCGCGCCCGCGATGACGAACGTCTTGAGCTGCGTTATCTCCGCGCGCGCAACGTTGTTCCCGCCCTCCGTGGTGCCTTCGCCCATGTAGTTGACGTTGAACTGCGCGCCGTCGAGAATGGACACCTTGCCGCCGGCGGATCCGCTGTCCGTGCCGAGCGAACGCGCGCCCGCGCTCGGGCCCAGCACCACCTTGCCCGCCGAGAACACGAAGTTCTGCGCATCGAAGTTCGCGCCGTTCAAAGTGAGAGTGCCTGCGCCTGTCTTGGAGACCGTGCCTGCGCCCACGACTGTGCCCGACCCCATGAGCGTGAGGTCCGACGGCGTCTCGATCACAACGTCGTTCACCACGACCTCGCCCGGCACCGTGACGGACGCCGTCGCCGCGGGAATATCGCCTGTGAAGACCGCGTTTCCGCCCGCTCCGAACACCTCCTTGACCAGAGAGTTCTTCTTGATCCATGACGCAACATCGTACGACCACACCGCCTCGGTGGCATCGGCAGCGGCGTAGGCAAATGTGTCCACAACGGCAGCGGAATCCAGCACCGTCAGCACGATGTCGCCAGCATCCGAAAGGCTCATCTCGAGGTCATTGCGCCCCTGAAGCGAGAAGCGCGCGAAGTCCTCCTGCGAAATCGCTGCCCCGGAGGTGAGGGGATACGTCGTGCCGATGACGCCCAGATCGCCCGTCACGGTGATGGCCACCGTGCCGGAGGCTGGCGGCGTGACCACTGAAGGCCGTCCCTGCAGAAGTCCAGTCGCGATGTTGAAGGCGAGCGTCGATCCGTCTTCGAGCGTCACGGAGTTAGATATCACGGTCTTGTCGGGATTGTCGAACTCAAGAGTCGCTCCAGAGGCCACGGTGATCGGCGAGCCTCCTACTCCGCCTTGGCCGCCGATCTTCAGAGTGCCGCCGGAAACCGTGACCGCCCCGGTGAAGTTGCATCCGTGCGGCTTCATCACAAGAGTGCCCGCGCCCGTCTTGATGAGAGCGCCAGAGCCGCGCGCGCCGCCCGTCCATGTGACGGTGAATCCCTGCGTGTCGAGCGTCATCGCCTTGTCGAGCGTGAGGCCCCAGTCGGACGGAGTGCCGCTGTTGAACGGGCCCATTATCTCGAAGTCGGCGGTGGCGTAGACGGTCTTGTCGCATCCGTCCATGTGGAGGGTGTAGTCCTTTATCTTCGCTCCAAGGCCCTGGGCGCCGACGTAGAGCGTGGGCACTTTCACGTAGCAGTTGCCCTGGCTGTACTTGTGAATGCCGCCCGCTTCGATCACGCCGCCGGACTGCTCGTCGCCGTCGAAGCCGACGTGGGAGTTCACGTTCGCCCTTCCGTCGTTTACGCCCACCTGGTAGACGTCGTTGAGCTTCAGCCGTCCGCGCACCGACACGCGCAGAAAGTTGTTCATGGAAATGACCTTGTCGAACTCGGCGTAGCCGCCCTCCTCGATCACGAGCGCCAGACCGCTGGGATTTGTGTCGGTGGTTCCATCGGTGGTGGTGCCGCTTAGCTGCCTGCCGTAGAGTTTGGAGCCTGATGGGACGACGTACGGATAGGCGAGTTTCACGTCATTCACCCAGTCGGCGGTGAAGTGGAACTCGCCGAGGAGCGTGTGCGTGATGGCGGTGTCGGGAAGAGACGCCGACGGGCCGGACGCAGTGACGCCGCCCGCGAAGTTCACGCCCTCCGTCGCGAAGTCAACGAGATACCCGGCGGAGAACACGACCGGGCAGTTGAACACCGGCTGCTGGCTGTACACGTTCGTCATCCTCGTCACCGTGAGCGTGGCCTCGCCGCCCACCGTGAGCGCGCCAAATCCGGAGAACGTTATCGTACCCACCGTCACCGGCTCGTCCACCGTCACGTCAAGCGCAGCCGTGTTCACAAATACGCATGTGTCTTCGGCGGTGAACGCCGTAGGCTCGCCGCCCCAGTTCGCGGGACTGGAGAACTTGCCGTCTCCCGCTCCGCCAGTCCACATGTACGTGGCCGCCGAACACACCCCGGCCGCAAGCGCGACCGCGATTCCAATCGCCGTTCTAAACTGCATTTGCCAACTCCTTTTCCGCATTGTCCAACCACTGCCTTAAGAAACACCTTCCTAAAGCCTGACAATATTTTACCATTTCAAAGGAAGTTGTGTCAATCACATCCCGCCTAATGTGCAAGCGGCGGAATGAAACACGCGGGTAACGCACTCCGTCGAGCATGAACGTTCCCTCAGTCGAAAACATTCAGCCCGTCAGCGCGGGTGAAAGTCCGTGTTTGATAATTCTGCCTAACGGCTGCCGGCTGCGAATGCGCTGAAGTCGCTCTCGCAGGAGGCGCCGACTGCCTTCACCGAATAGTAGTATGTTCTATTGGCGGCGCCGCCTTCGTCAGCATAGGTCGTTCCCATGGTGGTGTCGATCTCGACTGCATAGTCACCGCCGGTCCGCGTGCCGCGATAGACGCGGTAGAAGAGCGCGCCTTCGACCGGAGTCCACGTGATCGTCACAGCGGCTGCACCCGAAGTGGTCGTTGCACTGACGCCCGTCGGCGCGGCCATCGAGCGGAAACCGGTTTCGCCCACACTCTTCTCGCTCGTGGAGATCGAATTCGACGCCACTACCCAGTAGTAGTAGAGAGTTCCCGGCTCGGCGGCCGTGTCCTCGAACGAGACAGACGAGACGGACGGGACAGCCGGGATGGACGACACAACCTCAGCCGCCTCGGGATCGCTCGCGGTTCCGCGGTAGACCGTGTAGCTCTCCGCGCCGGGCGTCGCGTTCCACGACACCGTCACGCCCGTCGCCGATGTTCC
>CAMIVJ010000354.1 GCA_946401765.1 uncultured bacterium
CTTCGCCACGCCAGCTCCAGGGCGAGTTCTGGCAGTAGATGCACTTCATCGTGCAGCGCGAGAAGAAGACGGCTCCAGAACCGGAAGGGCCGCAGATGGGCGGCTCCTCGCCGAAGTGGGGTCCCCACCGGAACACGCGCGGCAGTGCGCCGGCGTGGCAGAAGCCGAACATACCGGCGGAGCGATCGACCCCGCATCGGCGCGGACATAGTTCGCAGCGCGGAATCATGGCGCCGGTTTCACGGCTTCAGCGGGGCAGGCCGGCGGCTGTTGCTGCTGCTGCGCGGGCGCAGGACTCTGCTCGCGCAAGTAGCGCGCACGCGTGCGCACGAAAATCATGCCGACGAACGGAATCGTTACGATGTAGCAGACGCCCAGAACGCCAAGCGTGAGCCAGAACTGCGAGACGAGGAAGGCGATGATCAGCAGCAGGCCGGCCATCGTGGGCAGCATGTAGGCGCGTGATATGTGAAGCGACTTTAGCGAGATCGTGGGCAGGCGGCTTGCCATGAGAAGGCCGATGAAGAGAAGCATGAACATGCCGAAGTACACGTTCTGCATCGCGCCGGCCACAAGGGGCGCGCTCTCCTTTGCCTCGAGGGCGAGCGAAAGTATCGCAGGCGTGAGCACCATCCAGCAGCCGCCAGGCGCGGGCACGCCGAGGAAGAAGTGCTTCCAATAGGGCAGGGTGGGCTGCTCGAGCATTGTGTTGAAGCGGGCGAGGCGGAACGCGTCGCACATCGCGTAGAAGAGAGCCGAGCCGAGAAACAGGTTGCGCAGGAAAGGCGTCATTCCGGGATTGGCGCAGAGGCACCAGAAGTAGATGAAGAGGGCCGGCGCCACGCCGAAGTTCACGAAGTCGGCAAGGGAGTCCAGCTCGGCGCCGAGCTTGGAGCTGCACTTGAGAAGGCGCGCCACGCGTCCGTCCATCGCATCGCACACGCAGGCGATGAGAAGGGCCAGCAGCGCGTTGAACCAGTCGCGCGGCGTCGGCGGGCGCACGGCGGCCAGCGTCCGTGCGTAGTTCGTGGCAACGATGGTGATGCACGTTATGCCGCCGCATACGGCGATGGAGGTTATGAGATTGGGGAGCATCGCCCGCAGGGGCACGCTGCCCTCGCGCGGCGTCTTGTTTTTGCGGCGTCTGCCGCGAAGTCTGAACTTGCTCATTTCGACTCCTCGTTTGGCTTCCTGCAGGGCAGATGTCCGAGTACGGTCTCGCCAGCCACCATGATCTGTCCTTCGCGCACCTCGGCCTTCGCGCCGGCGGGAAGGTACACGTCGAGGCGAGAGCCGAAGCGGATGAGGCCGAATCGCTCGGCGCGCGCGAGCTCCGCGCCGTCCGACACGAACGGCACGATGCGCTTCGCGACGAGGCCCGCGATCTGCACCACGCCGTAGATCGTGCCGCATGGGGTCTGCATGAGGTAGCAGCAGCGTTCGTTGTCGGTGGAGGCCTTGTCGAGAGATGCGTTGAAGAACTTTCCTTTCACATGCGCCATCTTCAGTATCTTGGCTGCTGTGGGCATGCGGTTGACGTGCACGTTGAAGACGCTCATGAACACGCTGACGCGCGTGTGGAGAGTCTGCGGGGGGACGCCATCGGGAAGGGCGTCGAGAAGTTCGGCGGGTAGGGGGCAGTCCTTGACCATGCAGATGCGTCCGTCGGCAGGCGAGAGAATTGCGGCCTCGTCCTCCGGCGGATAGCGCTCTGGGTCGCGGAAGAAGAGGAACACTCCGTACGCGAGCAGCAGGAAAGGCGCCGCAAGGAAGGCTAGCACGGCGGCCAGCGACACGAAGAGCGCGTGGTGGGGCATGTCGCCGCCATGCACGGCCACTAGCACGGCGCATGCGGTCGCGGCAATCGCGAGCATCGCCGCCACGACGAGAGTTGGAATGCCGAACCTCCTGCCTTCGCGGTTGATGTGCGGCAGAAGGTACGACTTGTTCGAAAAGTCTGGCTTGGGTTCGTTCATGGGTGATATTATCTCATTTTTTCCCCGCGCGCGCAACTGCGGAACTTCAAAAGCTGGGGATGGCGAATTCGACGGATTTTTCGGTTTTCGCCGTTTTTTATACACGCGGTGCGTGGAAAATGGTAAAATACACACTTCATGTCCAGAAAAGGACGAAGAGTTTCCCGAAATTCAAAGGAGAACGACAAGATGGACAAGTTTAGAAACGCCCTTGCGTGGTGCGCTCTTATGTGCGTGGTTCTGGCCGCGGTGATTTCGCCGGCCGACGACGCGCCGCCCTCGCTTGCCGACGTGGAGAGCCTGAGTCCCCAGCCATACTACTCAAACATCGCCCGCAAGCTCGCCAACATGCTGCCGGCGTATCACGTGACCCAGAAGTCCCTCGGCGGCGAGATATCCCAGCGCGCCTGGACCAATCTCGTCACGATGTACGACTACAACCACGCGGTGTTCCTCAGAAGCGACCTCGACGTCTTCGAGAACATGAAGGAGGAGATCGGCGCCTCCCTCCGCAAGGGCGACCTTTCGTTCGCGTACGACCTACACAAGGTCTTCGTGCGTCGTCTCAACGAATGCGTGACCTTCGTCACGAATCTGCTGGAGACAACTGAGTTCGACTTCACGGTGGACGAGACGTGCCAGTTCAACCGCAAGGACGCGCCATGGCCTGAGACCGTCGAGGAGCGCAACGAACTCTGGAGGCGGCTCATCAAGAACGAGCTTCTTGCCCAGACACTGGTGCGCGAGCTCGACGCGGAGGAGGACGCCGAGGCCAAACGCACGGGAAAGAAAAAGAGGCGCAATCGCCGCAAAAACAAGTCCACGACGACGACCAACACCACCACAAACGCCGTTGAGGGAGCTTCGTCCACCAACTCCACGGCCGCCGCAGACGCCCCAGCGAAGCCCGAGCCCACCCCCAAGGAGACTCTTCTCAACAAGTACCGCCACTATCTCGCCTGGGTGCTCACCGAAATGGACGAGGAGAAGATCATGGAGCGCTACCTGCTTGCGGTGGCGATGGCGTACGATCCGCACTCCGGGTACATGGCGCCGCTCAGCAAGGAGGACTTCGACAACGAGATGAGCCTCTCCCTCTTCGGCGTGGGCGCGGTGCTGTCGCAGTCACTGGACGACGGCGCGCTAGAGATCAAGGAGATCATGAAGGGCGGCCCTCTCGCGCGCGAGGGGTCTATCAAGGAAGGCGACAAGATCGTGGGCGTGGGGCAGGGCGACGGTCCTGTGGAGGACATCGTGTGGAAGTCGATGCGCAAGTCCATACGCAAGATCCGCGGCCCCAAGAACACAAAGGTCGTTCTGGAGGTCACCGACAAGAACGGCGCCTCCCGCCGCAAGGTGCCGCTCATCCGCGACGTGATCAAACTCGAGGACCAGGCTGCCACGGGCCGCGTGGAGCGCGTGACCCTCGACGGCGTCGAGCGCACCATGGGCTACGTGAGGCTGCCCGCGTTCTACGGCACGATGGACAAGAAGCCCAACCAGCCCGGCTACCGCTCGTGCTCGCTCGACGTGGCGAAGTGGATCTCACAGTTCAACACCCAGGGCACGGACGGCATGATCCTCGATCTGCGCGGCAACGGCGGCGGATCGCTCAGGGAGGCCGTGATGCTCACTGCCCTCTTCGTGAGGCCGAACCCCGGCCCATGCCCCGTGGTGCAGATACGCGAGACGCGCAATCTCTACGTGCTACCCACGTTCCCCGACCAGCCCACGTTCGCGTACCGCAAGCCGCT
>CAMIVJ010000355.1 GCA_946401765.1 uncultured bacterium
TCTCGTTCTTCTTCATGTACTTGGACGCCTTCAGACCTGCGAGACCGTATCCGCCGGCCGTCCAGGACGCAGGATGGTCGTTGTTGCCATTGGCAGTGTGGCTCGACTGATCGCAGTCAAAGGTGGGCTTTCCGTTCTCGTCAAGCCAGGAGAATTTGAAGTTCACGTTGTTCTGGTTGTTCAAGAACTGCCCCCTGGCGTGCCTCGCCCACACGCCGTCGGCGCGCGTCTCCAGCTCAATCGTCACCGACTTGGTGTGCCGCGGACTTCCGGTGTCGTATATGTTGAACACGCAAATCGCATTCGAAACGGACGTCACGTCCGCCGGAGTGAACGTCTCGAACTTCTGCGCGAAGACGAGCTGCTTGTTGCCTGTAAAACCTCCGCAGAACCAGCCAGAGAACTCGTATTCGCCGTCCTTCAGCTCCTGAAGCGTCACATCGTCGAACACCTTCGTCCAGCCCCCCGGCACGCACGGCAGCGTGGTGACGTCATGGATGTGCTGGTCGGAGCCATAGAACATCTTGCTGCGGTATACGGACTGCGCCGCGCTGACGCGCAGCGCGCACACGCCGTATCCCGCCGTTGAATTGGCGCCGCTGACGGACCCTGCCTGGCCGTAGAATCCGGGAACGCTCTCTCCCGTTATCGCGTTCATCGTTCCGTCGTCGTTGACGAACCTGTATCCAACCTCCACGCCGTCCTTGTACACGGACTTGGTCGACTGCCCATAGACGCCGCCCTCGCCGTTCGTCAGCTCCACCACCGTACATTTGACATGGCCGTCTTCCTTGTACTGGAACTCGAGCCTGATGAGCGTCGCCTTGCCCTCGCCGTCAACGGCGACCGACTTGTTGTACGCGTTTATCGGCTGGCCGATTGAGTTGGGGCCTGTGGACACGCCGCAGATGGTTCCGGAGAAGGCATTGTCCTTTATGACGTCGAGAGTGAGGACCGGCTTGCCCTCCTCGTTCGCCCAGATGAGCGCAGGCGCGTCCTTGGGCGGAACCTTGACGATGCTCAACCCGCACGCGCCATATCCGGCCTTCTCCCATCCGGCCACAGTACCGACGTTCGCCCTGCCGAGATCGCAGCTGAATGTCACGCCGCCGTTGCCGTCCAGCTCGGCGAACACGAAGTCCGGCTGGCTGCCGCCCACATACTGCGCCCGCGCGCCGCGTGCGTACACGCCATCCGCGCCGTCGGTAAGCTCAAATGCGATGGACTTGGTGTACTTGTCGTCCACGAACGAAAACACGCCCACGATCTTCACAACGGCGTCCGTATCTGGATCTCTGCAAATCAGCACATCCTTCGCCTGCAGCGCGCGCCTGATCATGGAGGTGCCGCACTGCCACGCGCCGAACACGTAGCCCTGCGAAAGAAGCTCCTGCACGTCCACAAGCTTCATGTCGGGGAACGCGAGCGCGGCGGTGGTGGCGAGCACACTCGCGCTGCTGCGCGCCGCTCCGCCCATCACCCACTTCGGCGACGTGTAAGACGACCTTATTCCGGCCGCGAGCGACGCCGCAGCCGCGCATAGAGTAGCCATGAGAATGATTCGCTTCATTGTCCGTTGCTCCTTTATGGTAACCACATCTGCGATTCTTGATGCCACTATTATGCCAAATTCTCACATTCAGCGCAAGGAGGAAATCGCAACGGGGCCTTGGCGAAGCAACTCGACAGCGCCGTTGGGCCGGACGCGCACCACGGTGGAAGGCACGCCGCCGGGCGACATGCCGCCGTCGATGACGATGTCGGCGGAAAGGCCCACGTCGGCTAGCGCCTGCGGCGCCTCCACGGCCTCGCGGCGTCCTGAGAGGTTGGCGCTCGTCACGCGCAGCACGCCGCCGCAGAGACGCAGCAGCGAACGCGTCCACTCATGATCTGGCACGCGGAAGCCCTCGGCAGGCGCGCCGTTCGCACCCTCCGCAACAACGGTGAGCGCGCCCGGCCAGTGCGCGGCGAGCGCTGGCGGCACCTCGTATCCGAAGTCGCGCACCGCGGCGGCGTCCGCCGCGAGAAGCGCGATTGGCTTCGCGGCGGCGCGTCCCTTGATAGTGTAGAGGCGAGCCACTGCAGCGGGGAACGAGGGATGCGCGGCGAGGCCGTACACGGTGTCGGTGGGAATCACCGCAACGCCGCCCGCGTTGAGCACGCGCGCGGCGGCCTCAAGCGAGCCAGGGGCGTCCGCCTGGATGAAGTCCATGTGCGCTCTCCTCCGCCGTGCCGTCAGGCGTCGGGCCAGAGTTCGTGGGCGAGCTCGCGCAGCTTGTACTTCTGGATCTTCTGCGAAGCGGTCATAGGGAAGATGTCCATGAAGTGGACGTACTTCGGAATCTTGAACCACGAGATCTTGTTGTGGCAGAAGTCGGCGACGTCGCTTTCCTGGAGCTCTGCGCCGTCAGCGGGGATGATGAACGCGGCCGGCTGTTCGCCGTACTTCTTCGAGGGGCAGCCTACGACTGCGACGTCCTTCACGCCGGGCATGGTGCCGAGGAAGTCCTCGACCTCCTTGGGGGAGATGTTCTCGCCGCCGCGGATGATGAGGTCCTTGAGGCGTCCTGTGATGTAGTAGTAGCCGTCCTTGTCCATCCGGCCGATGTCGCCCGAGTGCAGCCAGCCGTTGGAGTCGATGCACTTCGCGGTCTGCTCGGGCATGTTGTAGTAGCCCTTCATGTTGTTGAAGCCGCGGCAGCAGATCTCGCCGTCCGTGTCGAGCGGGGCGATCGCGCCGGTCTCGGGGTCTATGATGGCCACCTCGATGCCGGGCAGCGCCTGGCCGATCGTCTTGCACTTGCGCTCGATGGACGGCTCGAAGGAGCGCGTCATGGTCATCACGGGGCCGCTCTCGGTGAGGCCGTAGGGGTTGCAGACCTCCTTCATGTACATGCGGTCCACCACCTGCTGCATGCGGTGCACGGGGCAGGCGCTGCCGCTCATGATGCCTGTTCTGAGCGAGTGGAAGTCGAACTTCGAGAAGAGCGGATGGTCGAGCATCGCAATGTACATCGTGGGCACGCCGTACACTGCAGTGCACTTCTCGCGTTCAATGGACATCATCACCTGGATGGGGTCGAACTTCTCGAGGAACACCATCGTGGAGCCGTGGTTCACGCAGCTCATCACGCCCAGCACGCACCCGAAGCAGTGGAAGAGCGGCACGGGTATGCACACGCGGTCGCGGCAGGTGAGATTCTGGCATGCGCCGATCCAGAAGCCGTCGTTCGCGATGTTGCGGTGGGTGAGCTGCACGCCCTTCGGGAAGCCCGTGGTGCCGCTCGTGTACTGCATGTTCACGACGTCGTTCACGTCGCACTCGCCCTGGCGCTTGAGGTAGTCCTCCCACGGCGTCTCGACGGCAAGCGACATCACCTCGTTCAGGGAGTACATTCCCCTGTGCTTCTCGCCGCCGAGGAACATCACACGCTTGAGATGCGGGTACTTCTCGCTCTTAAGGCTGCCGCGAGGCTGTTCCTTCAGCTCCGGGACGAGCTTGTACATGATGTCCACGTAGCTGCAGTCGCGGTAGCCGTTGATGATGAAGAGGTTCTCGGTGTCGGACTGTTTGAGCGCGAAGTCCATCTCGTGCTCTTTGTAGTTCGTGTTGAGCGGCAGGAGGATCGCGCCGATCTTGGCGGCCGCGAACATGAGCACCACCCAGTGGGGCACGTTCGTGGCCCAGAGGGCGATCTTCTCGCCGCGCTTCACGCCGAG
>CAMIVJ010000356.1 GCA_946401765.1 uncultured bacterium
CTGGCTCGTAGCGTGCATTGTAGTAGTGCACCTCGCACCAGTTCAACGGTGCGGCCGTCACCGCGACGTAAGGGTCGTCCCAGAAAAGCCCGCATCCCGCAAGCGTCGCAAGCCCCGCAGTCGCCAGGAACGCAAATGTCGCTTTCCACATGCTCTTCATTTCGCCACCGCCTTCTTTTTGCCGAACTCGCCAGTGATCCACTTAGAGCGTATGGCGCGTCCCTGCGCGCCGTAGCAGTTCGCCGGCGACACCGCGAAGCGGAAACGCCGCCCGCGGCGCGTCTCTAGCGTTCCGTTGGGCGCAGGCAGTTCGGAGACCGCGAAGAGGCATGTCACCTCAAGGTCGTCCTTCTCGGGGGCCCAGTAGAAATGCGGCGAATAGACGCGCTTCGTCATCCACGTCTTGGCGCGGTCGACGTCCTCCGCCTCTACCGTGACCTCGAAGTCGAACGCCCTCGCCCCGCCCATCACGCCGGGCACGTTTGGAAACGACACCGCTATCTGCTCCACGGCCTTCTTGGCGCGGTTGACGCCTGCAATGCGCTCGAGCTTGACCTGCGCCCCGGAGGGGAATTCGGGCACGGGGCTCTTCTTTGCGCGCGCTGCGAACGATTCGGCCGATGCGGGCAACGGCACCACCCAGTCGGGTCCAACAGGGAGGTCGTTCTCGAAATCACGGCGCTCAAGCACAAGCCTGTCGTCATAGACAGTCATCAGCTGGCCGTGGTGCCCATCGGCACAGCCGAGGAACGGCATCTGCTGCGTGCCTAAGTCCTTCGTGCCGAATATCCGCGAGTTCTCGCGCCCGCCGAAAGGAATGAGATACCGCAGCGAAGCCGTGCCCACGCTCGTGAACGCGCCGCGCCAGAGCGTGCGCTCGTCGGTGAGGGGCGTATGGGAATGGCCAGTGAACGCAACGGCGTTTGGAAAGGCATAGAGCGCGGCGGTGGAAAAGCCGTCGTCCTGGCCCCACGTCCATGGCGCGGAGCAAGTGCCCTTCGGATGGTAGTGCTGGGTGTAGAAGAACGGCTTGTCTCCTTCGAGCTCGGCGCGGTGCGCCTCGAGAAAATTGGCGATCGCGCCTTTCTTGTGGTAGCCAGCGGCGGGATTGAAGTGCACACCAACGAATTTGTAGCCCTTCACGTCCTTGATGTACATCGGCGAATACTCTTCGTCGAACACGCGCTTCCAGCTCTCGGCCATGTGAAGCGCGAGAATGTCATCGGCGTTCTTGGCCTCGGTGATGCCATACTGCTTGGCGTAGCCGTATTTCCAGCCCTCGACGTCGTGATTGCCTGTCACGAACACTTTTTCCACGTGTCCGCCATCAGGACGCTTGTTCCCGGGGAACACGCGCCGCCAGGCGTCGCCCATGCCGCGCAGCTGCGACTCAAGCCCGTTGTCCGCCATGTCGCCCGCGATCACCACCGCGTCCACGCCTCTGGAGCAGAAGTAGCGCAGCGCCTTCTCGAAAGTTTCGCACGATCCCGCATTTGCATTCGCACCTGGCAAGCCGCCGATCACATGGACATCGGAAAGCACGCCCACGCGCAGACGCGCGGTGCCACCAGCCGCGCCGAACGCGGAATGACCCAGTCCCGCCGCCACGAAGAAAGCCGCTCCGCCACCGATGAAGCTACGCCTACCTAGCGTAAGATTGTCGTTTGTCTTTTCCATGTATCTCTTTCTGTTGAGTGGTTGAAAGTTTGAAGGGTTGAGTGCTTGAAGGTTTGGATAGAGCAATTGCACAATCAGCACTGGGTGCGCACGCGCGCAACAGCCTGATGCCATCCGGCGAGGGCGGCATCGCGTGCGGACTCGTCTATCGAGGGGGTGAAGCGGCTCATATCGCCGGCATTCGCCTTGAGGGCGGCGAGGTCAGGCCAGAATCCCACGGCAAGACCGGCGAGGTACGCGGCGCCGAGGGCCGTCGTCTCGATGCATGCCGGACGCTCCACCGGAACGCCGATTACGTCGCTCTGGAACTGCATGAGGAAGTTGTTCGCAGAAGCACCGCCGTCCACGCGGAGCGCGTTGAGCGCGATGCCTGCGTCTTTCTTCATCGCCTCAAGAACGTCTGCGGTCTGGTACGCAAGCGATTCAAGCGCGGCACGCACGATGTGATTGCGGTTCACGCCGCGCGTAAGGCCTAGCACAGCGCCGCGCGCATGCTGGTCCCAGTACGGAGCGCCCAGGCCGGTGAAGGCTGGCACCATGAAGCAGCCGTTGGAGTCCGGCACGGCGCGCGCCATTGCCTCGGAATCACTGGCCTTGGCAAGGAGCCCCAACTCGTCGCGCAGCCACTGGATTGCCGCGCCTGCGGTGAACACGCTGCCCTCGAGCGCGTATGAGACCTTGCCGTCGAGTCCCCACGCAATCGTGGTGAGAAGTCCGTTTCCGGAGGGCACGCGCCTTTCGCCGGTGTTCATCAGCATGAAGCAGCCAGTGCCGTACGTGTTCTTCGCGTCGCCGGCCTTAAAACACGTCTGGCCGAAGAGCGCGCTCTGCTGGTCGCCCGCCACGCCCGCCACCGGCACGGCCGCGCCCAGGAGAGCCGGCACGGTCTCGCCGAAGACGCCGCTTGATGGACGCACCTCGGGCAGCATGGACTTCGGGATTCCGAACTCGCCAAGGATCTCGTCGCACCACCGCAGCTCGCCGATGTCAAAGAGCATAGTGCGCGACGCGTTGGAGTAGTCTGTCGCGTGAACCTTCCCTCCAGTCAGGTTCCACATCAGCCATGTGTCGATCGTGCCGAACAGGAGCTTCCCCGCTTCGGCGGCCTCACGTGCGCCAGGCACGTTCTCGAGAATCCACCGCAGCTTGGTGCCGGAGAAGTAGGCGTCCACCACAAGCCCCGTCTTCTCGCGGATGAAAGGCGCAAGCCCCTTCGCCTTCAGCTCGTCGCAGTAGTCGCTTGTGCGGCGGCACTGCCACACGATCGCGTTGCATACGGGCTTCCCAGTTTCTCGGTCCCACACCACGGTGGTCTCGCGCTGGTTGGTGATGCCCACTGCGGCGAGGGAAGATGCCGTTGCGCCAGCCTTCTCAAGCGCCTCCTGCGCCACCGCCAGCTGGGTGATCCAGATGTCTAGAGGGTCATGCTCCACCCAGCCCGGACGCGGATATATCTGGCGGAATTCGCGCTGCGCCACAGAGACTATCTTCCCCGCACGGTCGAAGACGATCGCCCTGCTGGACGACGTTCCGGCGTCAAGCGCCATCACGTACTGCTTTTGCGAGCACGGCATTCCTGAGGTTTCTGTTTCAACTGTCACGGGTTTCTGCCTTTCTTTGGATGGAGACCGATGGCCTGCGGCAGATATTATATCAAAACACCGCCGACAATGCTACGGCATCACGTGCCAAAGAACGCAGAAGAAGTGGCAGATTGAGCCCGCAAGAACGAAGATGTGCCACACCATGTGGGCATACGGAAGCGACTTCCAAAGGTAGAAGACGCAGCCTATGGTGTACAGTCCACCGCCGAGCGAAAGCCACATGGTGCCGAGTCCGTGCAATGTGCGCACGAGTGGCACGATCGCGACAACGGCCATCCAGCCCATCAGAACGTAGGCGAACGTTGAGACATAGCGGAAGCGTCCGGTAGTCCAGACCTTGAATAGAATGCCCGCAACCGTTGCGCCCCACTCAATGCCGAAGATCGTCCAGGCGAGCACCGGATGCTCTGGACGCAGCGTCACGAGGCAGAA
>CAMIVJ010000357.1 GCA_946401765.1 uncultured bacterium
GCGCTCCTCCACGTAGAACTGGCCCGCGGCGTAGGATGCCGAGTAGTTCATGTTGCCGTACGGACGAGCCCCTTCAGCATAATGCGTGAAGAGGTGTGTCTCGTCGTGCGTGATGGTGCCGCGCGTGGTGGCGCCGATCTTCTTGTTGAAACGGTGGAGTATGTCGGTATCCTGCCCGAAGTTGGCGGTAAAGTCGCGTGCGGTGAACACCGCGTTGCGGCCAGCGGCGACGTCGATCGTGGCGGTTGCGCCTTCGCCGAGCGAGAGACCGCCGAGGAACGACGCCGCACCTTCAAGGCCCGCCGTGAAGCCGTTGCCGACAGTCCACTTGCCGCCTATCGCACCCTGCATCTCCTTGTCGCCCACCAGCGTCGCCGCGCCGTTCAAGGTCACATTGCCGTTGCCGAAGAGCGCAGTCGTCCAGGTTGCGGTGGTGCCATCCGCCTGGTTGAGCGTCCACCCCGCCACGTCGCCAGGCTTGAAGAACGTCGATATGAAGTGAGGTATGGACCAGTTTGCCGTAGCGTTGAACTCGCCGCCCTTCAGCACGATCTGTCCGCCATCGGTGTTGTCCTCGTACCGCGCCTGGAATCCGCTGCCACCGTAGTTGAACGTGCCGCCGTTCTGGATGAAGCGCGCCTTGTTGTATCCGCCGAGCGACTGGTTGTTGCGACGAAGCCAGATTGTGGCCTTGTCGACGTTCGCCACGCCGGAGTTCATCTGGAATTCCGCGTTTGGCCCGTTGTAGGCCACGAAGAAGTCGTTGTTCGTAAGGCTCAGCGTGCCGCCGTCGACCGAGAGAACCGTCTTGACGTTGTTGCTGATGCTCACGCCGTCGTCGCCGATCGCGACCTTCGGGGTGATGACCGTGGTCCCCTCCCCAACGGAGATGTTGGCCGTCGCGAGGGCGGTCGCGGTGCCCAGTCCCCATCCAACCATGAAGTTGTTGACGTCAATGGTGGAATTCTTGAACACTATGTCCAGAGAGACATTCGCAACGTCTCCCATGCCAAGCGTGGTGCAGACGATGTTCGCGCCGGTGTACGTTCCGCTCTGGCGCATCTTGATGATTTCGCCGGACTTCGCACCAGCGACCGTCAAGCCGGACGTTTGCGCGCTACCGTTGAGGAACATGGTGCCGCCGGTGGCGCGAATGGGGCCGTTTATGGCACCCGTGTAGATGGCGGAACCGCCAGTGTGCGTGAGCGTGGCGCCGTCCTTGATCGTGATTGCGCCGCTCATCGTGGGCGTGCCGCTTCCGCCGTTGAAGGTGTTCGCGCCCGACTCCGCCACCACCGGCGTTCCGTCGAACGTGGCTCCGTAGAAGATGATGTTGCCGTCGGCCAGATGGATGCCGTCCGCGATGTTGCGTGTGCCGGTTCCCTCCACCTGCACCTTGCCGCCGTCGACGATGTAGAGCGAGCCGAGCGTCACGTCGGCGTACACGATGCCGAACGACGATGTGTTCCTCACCGTGAGACGGCTGCCGGGACCGTAGATGCTGCCGCTGTTGCGGGCGTAGCCGATCGCGGCGGCCTTGTTGCCGCGCACGTCGAAGCGCGCCGTGCCGCCGACCGACGTGTCGCCCTCGAGCACGAGATTGGCGATGGTGTCGTAGGCGTTGAACCTGTTGTTGACGATGGCGCCCTGCCCGCCGTAGCCGTCGCCTACCGCGGTGATGAGCTTGTTGCGCGTCACCATGTTGCGGTTGGTGTGGAACGGGGTGCCGTCCACGTTGAAGTTGATGTCCAGCGTCGCGCCGTCCGCCACAATCAGCGGCGAGGAGTCCGCCGCGCTGCCGAGAGCGTCGTCGTGGAGGTCTTCGCCGATCCTGAACACGCCGTTCGAGACGATGATCGGCTGCGTGTCGAGTCCGCCCGTCGAGTTGAACGTGAACGTGCCCTCGCCCTTCTTCACGATCGTGCCGGGGCCGCCGAGCTTGCCCGCGCCGTTAAGCGTCACATCGCCATCCGTCTCGATCGTGACGTCGTTCGCCACCACGTCCGCCGGCAGCGATATCGTTCCCGCGCTCGCGATCGTCGCGTTCGCGTAGGGCGAGAACGCCACCTGCTCGTTCTGCGGGTTCAGCCAGGCGGCGACGGCGATGGACCACGTTGGGTCGCTCACTGGGTTCCAGACAAGATCCACCGCCGCGTCTCCGCCGGAGGTGGACGTGAAGTACAGGAATCCGTCGGAGACGGAGAACGCGCCATCCACGCCGGCCGGAACGACAGCCGTGAACTTCACCTCGTCGCCCGCCTTGACGCCGCCGAGAACGGGATTCGCGATGCCGTTCACGAACGTGAAGCCGGTCATGTCCACAAGGACCGTGCCACTGCCCGGCAGCCTCACGCCGCCGCCCGCCTCGAAGTAGGTGTTCTGCACGGGCCTCAGAGTGGCGCCTGCCGCGAGTTTGAGCGAGGAGGAAGAACCCACCGGCACATCAATTGCCAGCGTTCCGCCGGCGTTGACCGCTATCGGGTAGGCGTGGGTGAGCGCGGCGTCAGAGAACACCAGCGTGGCGCCGTCGTTCACCGTCGTAAGGCCATAGCCAAGCGCGCCCACCATCTTCACCGTAGTGAGGCCGGCGTTCAGAATCGTGCCGCCGGTGTGCTGCTTCTGGCGGCTCTGCATGATCATCTCGCCTTCGCCGTTCTTGATGAGCACGGAGGCATTGTTGTTGACGTAGGAGTCGAAGACGACGGTGTGCCCGGCCGTGTCGAGCGTGAACGTGTAGCCGTTCATGTTGAGGCCCCAGTCGCCCTCCTTCGGGCCATCCTCCGCGACGGGCTGGTAGATCGTGAGGTCTTCCTTCGCCGTCAGCTTCGCGTCAACGCACAGAACGAACGAGTAGTCCTTGCGGTACATTCCGAATCCGCCGGCGCCGACGACCATGTTGGTGGTGTAGATGTTGATGTTTCCGTAGCCCGTTACGCTCTTGTAGATGCCGCGCGCCTCAACGGTGCCCACATTGTCCTGCCCGTAGTAGCCGAAATCACACGGCGTGCGCACTCCGCCCGTGGTGATGTCGCCGATCGAGACGAGGTTGCCGCCGTTCAGGAAGAAGACGAGCTTGCCTGCCACGTCGACCGAATCGAACGTGGCAACCGCGCCGTCGTCGATGCGCAGCACGGGATTTGTGTTGTCGTACGTGACGCCGGAGAGGATCCTGCCGGTCAAGGTGGAGCCTGCCGTGAGCACGAAGGGCTTTCCGCTGGGCTGCACCGGAATCGTCCAGTCCGCGGTGAAGGTGATGTTGCCCCTGAGCTCGTGCGAGGGCATGTTGGCCTCGGTGAGCGAATCGTCGGGAACGGTCGCCGTGGCGCCGCCCGCGAAGTTCGGCGCGGTCGCCGCGTTCAGCACGTTGTACGTGCCGATAAACGCAACCGGGCAGTCGAACGTCACAAGCGCGCCAGAGGAGGTTACGATCTTCGTGACCGAAAGAGGCGACGTGCCCGTCACGGTTACGGGCGCGTCGTTCTCGAAGCGGATCGTATCGGAAGTTCCCGGCGCCGCGGTTGCGGCCGCGCCGCCGACGAGCCAGTTGTCCGCCGTCGCCCAGTCGCCGTTCGCGCCGCCGTTCCACACGTAGTCCGTGGCCGCAGCAGAGTCGGCCAGCATCAAGGCGCCGCCCTTCACCGTGAGCGTGCCGCCCGCGTAGGAGAAGTGTGAGAGGTCCGCGGCGTTCACGCCCGTGAGGAACGTGA
>CAMIVJ010000358.1 GCA_946401765.1 uncultured bacterium
AATGTGAAAATGTTGCCAGTTCCAATGTTGCCAATTCCCAATTGGGACACAGGGAAGAGGAAGCATGGAAGGGAGAGAAGAAGATAGGTCCGGTCAAGAACGGGGAGATCGCAGAGCTTGGGGAGTTTGAGGTGCCGATTCCGGCGGTGGATAAGCCGGTGAAGTATCTGCTGCGCGCGTCATTCGCCGGCGGAGCGGTGAAGGCGGAGAACGAGTGGGAGGTCTATGCGTTTCCTGAGGCAGGGTCACGCGTCCCGCGTGACCGCTCGCCCTGCCGCGTCGTCTCCAACATCTCCCGTGACGACCTTCTTGCGGCGATGGGGCGCGGCGAGCGGGTGCTGCTGCTCGGGAAGGGCCCGTTCAAGTCGCTGCGGACATCATTCCGGATCGGCCTTGCCGGACGCACCTCCGGACATTACGCGACGATCATCAAGCCGAATCATCCCGCGCTGGAGGGAATGCCGCACGAAGGATTCTGCGGCTGGCAGTTCAGGCGGCTGATGCAGAATGGCGCGGCGGTGCAGCTCGAGGCGGGCGTTCCGTTCGACCCGATCGTCGAGGTCGCGGCGTCCGACAAGTATCTGATCCGCCAGGCGATGCTCTTCGAGTACAAGGTGGGCGAAGGGCGGCTTCTCGTCTGCTCGTTCGCGTTCGACGCGAAAGACCCGGCGGTGGCGTGGGTCAAGGCGCGGCTCGAGGCGTACGCAGCATCTGATGCGTTCAACCCGAAGCAGTCCCTGACGCCTGACCAGCTCCGCGCCGTCATCGACGCGCCGCTCTTCTCGGCGGAGGTCAACAAAAACGTGGCGCTCAACCCAGATGATCCCGCGAGCTACGCGAAGCCCAAAAAGAAGTGAGGCATGCATAAGCCATGGTGAACAAGGAATTGTTGCCTCTTCTGCGTGGTGTGGTAATGGCGTCTCTCGCCATCTGCGCGATGGCGGCGACGGGCGAGGATGGTTGCCCGACGGGGAACATCGTGCGGCGCCTGGTCGATGCGCCGGCGGTGCGGGATGGATTTGGTGTATGGCCGTCCACGCCGCCGGAGGATTGTCCGTTCCCGCAGTCGGCGGCGTTCTGCGGCGTGGAGTTCACGGGACGGCATGCGGAGTACACGGCGGCCGACACGTGGTATCCGTCATGGGCGTCGGACGGCGACATGTATTCGCCGTGGACGGATGGTACCGTTGAGTGGACAGGTGGCGACGGCAAGAAAAACCGTCTCCGCAGCTGGTCCGGCAAACGCGCCGCAACGACGGGCCACGCGAAGATCGTCGGCGACGATCCGCTCAACCTGAAGATCGTCGATGCAGGCCTCTTCAAAAGCGATCCTCATCCCTACGAGGGACGCTACCCCTGCGGCAGCCTTGTCCACAACGGCGTGTGGTACTACGGCACATACTGCCTGAATCCGCTCGGGAAAACGAAAGGGAACGAGGAAGGCTATCCGTGGGTGTGGCTCGGCCCGTTCGTCGGTTTCCGCTGGTCCACGGACTATGGCAAGACGTGGACTCAGACGCCGTGTACGCCCGAAAAGCCGCTTTTCGGGGAGAATGGACTGCAAGGCGAACCTGTGAAGATCGGGTGTCCGTGCTTCGTAGATTTCGGAAAGAACATGGAGCATTCGCCGGACGGCAAGGCGTATCTCGTCGTGCAGGGGTCGAGCGACGGGAAGAGCCGTCGCTATGCCTACAACAGCTGGATCAACTCCGACCAGACGTACCTCATCCGCGTCACGCCGTCCATCGCGAACATGAACGACGCCTCGAAGTACGAGTTCTTCGCGGGGTACGGCGCGGACGGCAAGGCGCAGTGGACGCGCGACTTCGCGAAGATGAAGCCGCTCCTTGAATGGCGCGACCGCATGGGCCGCGTCTCGGCCACGTACAATCCCGCGCTCAGGAAGTACTTCATGTGCGTGACGGACGGGCGCACGACGATCTCGAAGTACAACACGTATATCCTGGAGGCGGATGAAATAACCGGGCCGTGGCGGCTCGTCACTTACATGCAGGACTTCGGCGAACAGGCGTACTTTGTGAACATCCCCTCCAAGTTCATCGAGGCGAAGAATGGCCGTACGATGTGGCTCTGCTACGCGGCGAACTGGTGGAGGCGGAAGGACGCCAACCTGAAGTCCATGCCATTCGGGAGCCGCTATGGAATGTGTCTGCAGGAGTTCCGCCTCGTGACGCCCGACGAGAAGCGTCCTGCCGTAGCGCCTGCGCCGAATCCGCTACTCTCCCCGCAGAACCTCGCGCGAAAGGCGAAGGTGCGCACAAGCTCGGACTTCCCCAACTACAGCGGCGCCGGCGCGGTTGACGGCGTGATCGGCGGCTACCCCAACGACATCTCCGCCGAGTGGGCCGCAAAGGACGAAACCTGCACGGCGTTCATCCGCCTCGACTGGGACAAACCGCAGACAATTCGCAGCGTGTGGCTCTTCGACCGTCCGAACGACATCGTGCGCATCGAGGACGGGCTTCTTGTGTTCAGCGACGGCACGACGATCCGCACGGGCGCGCTACCGGACGATGCGAAGAAGGGCGTGGCGTTCGAGTTCCCGCCGAAGACCGTCCGCTGGGTGATGTTCACGGTGGAGAAGGTGAACAAGGGCGGATGCCACGTTGGCCTTTCGGAAATCGCCGTGTTCTAATCGCTTTTGCATGGAAGATGGTGATGCCTTATTGACGCCAAACAGAAGAAGGTCTTGAATGAAGTCAAAGTATCGAGTGGAACTTGTGCGCTATGCAGTGCTGACGGTCGCCGCGCTCATAATGGCCGTGGACTACCGCACTTTTGTGGACTGGGGTGGATTGTACCCCGGCGGCGCTACTGGTCTTTCGATCCTCATACAGCGCTGGGCGCAGGACTTCTGCGCTGTATTGGGATGGAATGTGAAAGTGCCGTTCGCTCCAATCAACCTTGCGCTCAACGCCGTGCCTGTCTGGATCGGATTCAAATACATAGGCAGACGCTTCACGATGCAGTCGCTCTATGTGATTTTAATGGCTGGTCTCTTCACCGATCTCATTCCCGTGGATATGATCACGTCGTTCGTTCCGGCCGCCGATCTCGCGCGCCTCAAGACGGATCCGTTTGTGACCTCCATATTCGGCGGAATAGTGTTTGGCTTTTCGATGTCGCTGTGCCTCAGGTGGAACGCGACGTCGGGCGGCACTGACTTCATCGCGATATTCCTGTCGGAACGCAAAGGCCGCGAGACGTGGAATCTGATTCTAGCGTTCAACGCGGTGATACTGCTTCTTGGCGGAGCGAAGTTCGGCTGGACGGGTTCGCTCTACTCGATCGTCTATCAGTTCGTGAACGTTCAGGTGGTGCATCTGATGTACAGGACGTATCAATACCAGACGCTGACCATAGTCACGACGCAGCCAGAGAAGGTGTGCGAGGCTATTCACCGCCTGAGTCACCATGGCGCGACGGTGATCGAGGCGCGCGGCGGATACAAGGGTGAGAAGCGCAGCGTGGTGATGTCCGTTGTGGCTGCTGACGACACAACGCGCATATACGCGATGTGCAAGTCCATAGACCCGGGCGCCTTCATCAACGCCGTGAGCACGTCGCGCGTGATAGGGCGATTCTATCTGCGGCCGAGGAATTAGGCGGCGCGGTCCGCCTCCATTTGACGAATTCTACGCCAAGTGGCGGCATCTGGGCTGAAAATGTGATATAC
>CAMIVJ010000359.1 GCA_946401765.1 uncultured bacterium
GGTGGTGAAGCGATGCCAGCCCTCCGTCACATTGCACGTCACGCCGCTTACGCCAGGATCCCAGGTATGGTTGAACAGCACCTGCTTACCGTCGATGTAGAAGCCGAAATAGTCATCGACATCCTGATTCATCGTCCACGTTCCGGCCTGCGCTGCGTTCACGTAGAACCAGCCGTCATGCCGCATCTGGAGTCTGTAGTAGTTCGCCACGCTCTGTGCGCCGCCGATCTTGTTGAGATCGCCCACGTCGCCCTCGCCGAGCAGCGTGTACTGGTTCTGCAGAAACACCATGTTGCTGCGCACCGCTGCGCATGTGCCGTACATGGTGACGGGATGCGCCACAGGACCTTCGACTTTGACAGCGCCCCACGTGTGAACGTAGCCGGCAGGCAGCGTCACCGATCCTACGCCGCCAGGGAACGCGACGAGCGTCGCCTTGTCCGGCACGATGCTCGCAACCGCTGTCCCGTTCGCGTCGGTGCAGGTCCAGTTGGATGCCGTCGCAAGGTCTGCTGCAGTGGGCGCCGCGCCGCCGTTCCACGTGGCGATGGTGTCGTACGCCACAGGTCCGGCGAGAAGCGTTCCCGTGCCGGGATAGAGAATCTCGTCCTTGACGGAATCATAGAGGCCCGCCACGCCGTCCTTCACGCAGGGGCGCAGGTTTCGCGCCGGCGTCCAGGTGCCAGTGCCTTCGTAGTCGGTCCAGAGCCTGCAGTAGTAGAGACGGCCGAGGTGCTGCTGCAATGGCGTCCCCTGCAAGTTGCTGCCGAAGAGGTACAGGTTCAGGTTGCTGTCGTTGAGGATGCCGTACTGCGCGGTGGCGTCCAGCGTCTTGGTGATGGTCTCGCCCTTGTTGTTAGTCCATGTGGAGGACATCGCCCCGGCCGCCGTGCATTCCACCTGCACGGTGAAGTCGCCGCCGTACCATGTGAAATTGCCGAAGTCCTGCATGTTGTTGCCGTATTCCCAGCGCGCCTTCTCGTCATGGCTCATGACGAGGTTGAAGCGCTTGTTGTCACCGTTCCACGAGCCGAGCAGAACGGGATATGTGCCGCTGGCTACATGCGTCGCCTTCAGCTCCGCCTTGACGCCGGTATTCCCCTTCACGCCGGTATCCACGTATAGCGCCGCGGAGGGCTTTACCCACTCCACGAAGTAGTCTGGCGTTTCCGCAGCTGCAGCAATCGGCAGCATTGAAGCCGCCGCGATCGCAACGCATAGTGCTGTAGGTTTCATCTGGAATCCCTTTCCTTATGATTCAACATTCATGAAATGAAATCAGGCCGTTCATCAGCGCATCGCCGTTGGAGATGCTCCCCAAGCCCCTTGGGTGCACGGCATTGTTGTATCCCGTGATGCCATAGACGCCCGTGTAGCCGGTGTTGGACGTGCAAGGCTCGGTTTCACAGCCGTTGTTCTCGTATGTTTTTACGCCTTTGGTGAAGTCATAGCGGAAGTAGTAGTCGCTTATGCTGCCATCCGCCAACGCCGCCGGAGAAACACATAACACACCGACTGCGAACACAACATCGCATATAAAATTTGTCTTCATGGCGATATTTTACCATATCCGCACGTCAGGCGCAACCCGTCTGCGAAGCCAAGGTTCTTGCGTTTGCAAAGTCATGTTCATTTCCCAAATGGTGGAAGACCTTCACGCTTGAAAGATGTGAACTTCACTTCGCCAGAAATCGACGATACTGCAAAGACAATGTGATCGCGGACAGGCATCCCGATTATATGCGAAGCTTCGACAATCCTCTCCGTCAACCGGACATCGTCGGCACTAGGCGCAGAATCGCCAGACGGATGATTATGCGCAACGACAATTGACTGTGCGCCCCACCTGATCGCCGCCTTGAATACTTCACGGGCATGAACAGGCGCTTGATCAACAGTCCCCCTCGTTACACGTAACGGCGTTGTGCATAACGGCCGACATCTTGCATCTAACGGAAGCACGAAGAAATTCTCCTGCTCTTCACCAATGACTCCGGCTTTAACTAGGATTCGAAGTGCAGCTTCTGGTGACATCACCTTGATCTTGCGAATGTCCTCCCCGTCAATTTCATAACCGCGCCGCACAAGTTCGAACGCCGCCGCGAGTTCCAGCATCTTGAGCTGCCCAACGCCCTTGATCTTCCGCTCGGGATGCAGTTTGTTGTAGTCGCGAATGTGCCGGTCAAGCGTACGCCAGTCGCTTTTGACTAGTTCCGCCACAGACCCAAATGCATCGAGCAGTCTCCGTGCTGTCTCCAGTACATTACATCCCGCCGCCCCCGTGCGCAGAAGAATCGCCAAGAGCGCCTCCGGCTTCAGTTCGGACGGCGACACGGCATCGCGCAGTTGTTCGCGCGGTTTGACCTTGTCGGAAAGTTTCTTGAAGTCGCTAGCCATTCAAACACCTCTTCTATGCACTCCTGCGCCCGTAATAAGGCGAAGGCACAACAGGATAGACCTCATACACATGACGATAGACTGCTTCCGTCCTGGCATTGATCTCCGGCTCAGAATACACACCTGGAAGTCCCGTAGCATCGGCAAAAAGGAAGTCGAATATCTGCCGCCTTACGCTGTCACGCGTGCTTTCCTTCTCGCGCCAGTGGTCAATCTTCAGTTTCTCCGCCTTCAACGCCGTGAGAAGCTCTTTCGCAACAGCCTTCACCTTCTCGGTCTCGGATTTAGACAACGCCGGCTTCTTCAAGAGGTCGTAGATCGCCAGCGTCTCTTCGTCGAGTCCTTCCCGAACCGCACGCTCCTCCTCTTCCGACATCTCGGCGACGAACTTCAAGAGCGCCTCGAACGTCTGTTCGATCGTCTGTCGGTCCTTCTCGCTGTTGTAGGCGGCGACGATCTCCTCGTATCGCCGCTGGAAATCCGTGCGCAGGGGATTGCGCGCCAAGAGCGCGGCAAGTTTCGCCTCGACCGTCGCTTTCATCGACTGCACGGCGGTACGCTTCGACTTGGACGTTGCGAATTCCTGTCTCAACCGCTCAAAGTCGATGCGGCTGATGTCGTATGGTGCACGTTCATCGCCGACGGCTTCCTGCGGCACAATGGCCTCATCCACGATCTTCTGCAGTTCACGCATGATGTCCGAGATATCGGCATCAGCCTTTCCCTGCTGAAGACTCATGTAGATGACGCGGATCGCCGCGTATTCGCCTCGATAGCGGTTCACGCCCGCGAATGTGATGCACGCCTTGAACTTGGCGAAGCACGCACGGCACAACACCTCGAAGCGCTTGCGTGTCTCGTCGTTCTCGTTCGCGGCCTCCTTCGCCGCGTTGATGGCCGCATTCTTGGCAAAACCGTCCGATTCCATGATCGCCGTCAGCGAAGCGCCATGTGTTTCCAGCCATTCCCGTACCAAATGGATCGCCTCGTCGAGTTCCGCCAGCAAGTCCTCCTCCGGTTTCACGGGATCAGTCTCGCCGCCTTCCGTGCCCAACCCGCCAGTTCCCCCGGCAAAGGTCGCCAATGCCTGACGCAGGTTCTTGAGAATGCCGCAGTAATCGACGATCAGACCGTTGTTCTTACCCTCATTCACGCGATTCGCGCGGGCGATGGCCTGCATGAGCGTATGCGCCTTGAGCGGCTTGTCGAGATAGAGCGTGCCCAAGGACGGCACGTCGAACCCCGTCAGCCACATGGCGCAGACGATGGCGATGCGGAACGGATGCTCCTCCGCCTTGAA
>CAMIVJ010000360.1 GCA_946401765.1 uncultured bacterium
CTTTGCCGCGGCGGCGCTGATGCCGAGCATCCTGAACATCGTGTGGATCGTCGCGCTCGCGGCGCTGCTCTTCGTCGTGGGCGATTCGCTGGACGTTCGCGGGAAGGTCGCCGCGATATGCGTTGCGATTCTCGTGGCGGGATTGCTGCAGATGGCGTTCATGATGCGCGCGATGGCGAAGAAGGGCATTCCGCCGTGGCCCTCCTTCAAGGGCTGGCGCAGCGAGAACGTGCGCCTCGTGTGGCGCAACATGGCGATTGGATGCGTGGGCGCAGGCGCGGTGCAGATCAACTACATGCTGGACCAGGCGCTGGCCCTCAAGGCGAACGAGTGGGCGGCAGGCGTGATCGGCTATGCGGACCGCCTGATGGAGCTGCCGCTTGGAATCGTGGGCACTGCGTTCGGCACAGTGCTTCTGCCAACGTTCTCCGGCTTCTTCGCGCGTGGAGACGAAGATGGCGCGCGCGCGGCGTTCGTCTCGTCAACGCGCAACATGCTGCTCGTGGTGCTGCCCGCGGCAGTCGCGCTGGTGGTGCTCGCGCCGGAGATGACGCGGCTTGTGTATCATGGCGGACGCTTCGACGACGCGGGCGTGGTGCGCGTGGCGCGCGCAGTAGCCTGCTATTCGACCGGACTCGCTTTCTTCTGCGTGCAGAAGACGCTCACGCCCTGGTTCCAGGCTCAGAAGGATCTCACCACGCCGCTCAAGATATCGGTGAAGATGGTGTTCCTTAACGCGACGCTGAACATCGCGGCCGTATTCGGCCTGCCCGTCGAGTGGCGGCATGTGGGGCTTGCTGCGTCCACAGTGGTATGCGCCGGCATCTCATGCGCGTGGCTCGCGCACGTGGCGCGGCAGCGCAACGGTGCGCTCGGCTGGCGCCGCCTGGCGCGTCCCGTGGCGCTGATGCTCGCGGCCTGCGCCGCGATGGCCGCTGCGCTCGTGGGGCTGCGTGCTCTATGCGCGGGCCTGGCCAGGTCGGGCACTGTCGGCGAGATGGCCGCGATGGCGGCATACGTCGTTGTGGGCGCGGGAGTCTATTTCGCGGTGATGGGCGCGTTCGGACGTGACGTTCTCCTGGGCCTCGTGCGCGACTTCCGCGGTCGCCGCAGTCATTCGCCTGCGGCGGGAACCTTGAGGCCCAAGGACTTGAGATAGCTGGCATCGGGAGTGCATGCGGAGAACTTGCATGAGCGCGCATACTCCCGCATCAGGCGCAAGGCGAGGGCGCGGTCGGGACGGTTGTTCTGTATCTCCGCGTAGGTGCTGCGGTCGCCGTCCGCGAACTTCACGACTGTGTCTTTCCATCCTTTAGGCATGGAGAATGTCAGCCACGCGCCGTCGTCGGGCTTCTTCAGGGGCCAGTACGTCCAGCCGATGTTGTTCGCCTCCATCGTCTTCGTGAATGTGCGGTACCAGTCGTAGTTGTTGTGGCCTGTCTCGCCCATGAACATGGGAAGGCCGGTCTTGTCGCGGAAGGCGACGAAGTCGTCTATCTTCGTTGGATCTGTCCAGTAGCGGTGGCAGGTGTACATCATGTTCTGGTCGAACTTCCAGTCGGTGAAGGGCTGGAAGTTCGAGTTCCACTGCGCGCCGGCGAGCATCACGATGTGGCGGCGGTCGACTTCGCGGATGGCCTTGACGGCGCGTTTCTGCACCTGTTCGAGGTGCTTGTTGATTTCGTCCTTGTTGGCTAGGCGGCTGGAAATCGGCTCGTTCATCAGATCGTAGCCGATCACCACGGGCTCGTTCGCGTAGCGTCGCGCGATGGAGCGCCAGATTTCGCAGTACTGGCGCTGCATGAGTTCACTTTCGAAGAGCCAGGGGTAGCCGTGGCTGTCGTCGATGTTGTCTCCGGTCTGCCCGCCGGGGCAGTCGTGCATGTCGAGTATGAGGCGCAGGTTGTGCTTGCGGCACCAGCGCACGACGTCGTCTATGCGCTTGAAGCCGTCCTGCGCGCCAGTGAGGCCAAGGTAGTCCTCGTCGGTGAAGAGCTTGTAGTGGAAGGGCAGTCGCACGGTGTTCGAGCCGGTGCGGGCGATGAAGGCGATGTCGGCCTCGGTGATATACGAGTCCTTGAACGCGCGCCAGAAGAGAGCGGTCTCCTCGGGACCCACTAGCTGCTTGAACATCTCATCGATGAAGTGGGCCGAAGAGCATTTCTTGAACCCGAACATGTAGCCTTCGGGATTGAGCCAGTGGCCGAGATTCGTGCCGCGGATGAAGAACTTCTCGCCGCGGGCGTCTACGATGTCCTTCCCCTTCACGCGCAGAAATCCGTCCGCGCAATGGGCGGTCAGCGCGCAGCACGTCGCTGCCGCGAACGTGAACGTCCAAAGAGTATTCCTGATCGTCAACATGCTCATGGTTGTTTCTCCTTTGCTCAGATTATACCACAAAACACCTTCTGCGGGGCGATGTTCCCTTTGCGAAAGTTTTGACGGAGTGATTTGGCGGAGCTATAATTTTATATAGCAAGTATAAAATTTATTTAGAGAAGATGCTTCAGCCAACCGTCGTTTCCAGCTTGTTGACTAGTCAAAACCGCAGTTCTACAGCAAAATGAGAATACAGCGCGTAATAATTCGCAAGAGTGTTAAGCTCTGAATATGGAATATCTGCCAATACGACCATGCTTTTTGCGTTTTGCTTAGTTGTTGTGGGGTGTGTCGCAGGAGTTGTCGTTGAATTGGCATGGGCTATGCTATGCATAGGCAGAGAAAGGAGAAACGAAAATGAAGTGGGAAAAGTTTGAAGCCGGGTATGCAATGCCCGTGAAGAGCTGGTGCGAGAACTGCGAGGAGGGCGCCGTCAAGCAGGCGGTGAATCTTGCGCACCATCCGGCTCTTGTGCATCATGTGGCGCTGATGCCCGACGCGCATCAGGGCTACGGAATGCCCATCGGCGGCGTGGTGGCGGCGAAGGATGCCGTGATCCCAGCCGCAGTTGGGGTGGACATCGGCTGTGGCATGATCGCCACGGAGACGGACATCCCCGCAGAGGTGTTCGCAGAGATGTCGTTCCGGCGTGCGTTCCAGGAGAAGCTCAAGGAGCGCATCCCCGTGGGCGAGGGAGAGTCGCACAAGTCCACGCAGAACTGGGAAGGCTTTGAGGAGTACACTGCGAACAACGGCATGCGTTCCAATCTATGGCCTTCGAAGCTCGACCGCATGAACCTCGGCACTCTCGGCGGCGGAAACCACTTCATCGAGCTGCAGAAGTCAACCGCGCTCGACGGCTCGGGCGACCCAGAAGGCGGCGCGAAGGTGTGGCTGATGATCCACTCCGGCTCGCGCAACCTCGGCAAGCGCATCGAGGAGCACTACCACCGCATCGCGGCAAGGATGTGCGAGCGGTTCCATTCGCCGTTGCCGGACAAGGACCTCGCCTTTCTACCCATTGAGGAACCGACTGGCCATGACTACTTTACCGACATGCTCTTCGCCCTCCGCTACGCGAAGGAGAACCGCCGGCGCATGATGGAGATGATGAAGGCGACGCTCGCCGAGTTCGTGCCTGGCGCGAACTTCGTCCGCACGATCGACATCCACCACAACTACGCCGCGTTCGAGGAGCACTTCGGTGAGAAGGTGTGCGTACACCGCAAGGGCGCGACCTCCGCGAAGCTCGACGAGATCGGGATCATCCCCGGCTCGATGGGCACGGCCTCGTACATCGTGCGCGGACTGGGCAA
>CAMIVJ010000361.1 GCA_946401765.1 uncultured bacterium
ATATCTACGTTGGACAGAACAGGCATTTCGACGGCGGCGAGCTGTACGTTGCGCCTGGTGCCACCTGCAATGCATACAACGGCGTCAACGCAAACGCCGCCGGCATGACGCTGCGCATTGATGGCGAATACAGGACCGAGGCATACGGAATCTCGCCGTTGAAGTCGTTCCTCTTCGGCGCAACGGGCGTGCTGAACGCGGACGCGGACCCCAGCAAGCTCCAGACGACGGTCGTACACGACACATACGCTCCAAACCTCAACGCCAAGTCAACTTCGGAGATGCCACACCCCAAGGTGCAGCTGGGCGCGGACGGCCATACGGCGACGACGCTGGATCTTACCCTGTTCGGCGTCGGCGACGACGCGTTCGACGCCGGGGAGACGCTGACTTTCCATTCCGGCTCCAGGGTGTTCGTGCGCCTTCCGGCGGGCATCAATCCGCTTGCGGTGGCGCGTTCCGCGAATCCGCATGTCATGATGTGGAGCGCGCCCCCCGAAGAAGTGGCGTTCGCCCTGCCGGAAGAGCTCGTGAAACGCGGCTTCCGCCTAGTCCCGCACGGGACGGGTCTTGCGCTGTGCTATTTCGGCGGCACGAAGGTCTTCGTGCGCTGATTCCGCCATGGAGAAGAACTCCAGCACGCGCGCGATTGTGGCGCTGGGATCTAACATCGAGCCGCGCGCCGGATATCTTGCGCGGGCGCGCGATGCGCTCGCGGCGTTTCCGCATACGCACATAGTGCAGATGAGCGCGGTCGAGGAGACGGAGCCGGTGGACGTGCCGGGCGAGTACGCGCACATGAAGTTCCTGAACCAGATCGTCGTTCTGGAGACCGCGCTGGGGCCGCTGGACTTCTCGCGGAGGCGGTAGCCGAGTTCGCGGAGTTCATCAAGAAGGCCTAGAGGACTCTCGGGCCTCTCTTCAAAGACGTGTACGCAGGGCACGACGAAAGCCGGTGCCTGTACATGGACGACACCGTCGTCTGCACCTTCCTCGCGGTCACGATGCTCAAGTGCCGCTCCCGCAACGCGGTGGACGGATGCCGGAACAGCGAGGGGATGGCGGCGTCGATGCTGTACCTCTCGGACCAGGGCTGGTGGCCCGAGGGCGAGAGGTTCACGACGGCCTGCACGGGGACGCTCGTGTACCGCACGAAGGGCTGGGACTGCGAGAAGGTCAAGATCGTAAACGCGTCCCTGGTCAAGAGGCTCATAAACGCCACGAACGCCAACAAGGTCTGGTACTACCTCATGCAGATCGCGTGGACGCTGTGGCAGATGTTCCAGCGCGGCTTCCTGCTGAGGCTCGAGACCGGATGCCGCAAAATGACGCAGGTGCTCTGGTGCGAGGAGCTCCGCACCTACATCCGGCACTTCGGATGCGTCATGCTTGTGGCCCGCTACAGGCTCATGTGCCGCAAGAACCTCTGACGGCGAAACGGACGCGGCGTTCCGATCCCACAAGCCGAGCCCTTCGGACCCCCGCAGCAATGCGGAGGTCGGCAACGCATTGCCGGAAAACGCCCCGCACTCGCAAAAAGCACCTCAATGCTTCAAAATCCCGGGGGGGCGGCGAAACGAATTGAAGCCGCAAGCCGGCATTTTTGGAATATCTGAGAACTGGGAATGATGATTGCCGTGAAACCGGTGATATGATATAATGCGCCCACGAAGGCAATATTATTGCCTTGGCAATAAAGTGGATGTAGGCGGGCTTCCGGGAATGGGAAAAGCGCCCGTAATGAATGGAGCACATAGGCAATGATGAAAAGGCAGGGCTTGATGGTTGCGGCGTTTGTAGTTGCCATGGTGGCTGCGGCGGACGAGCTGGAGGTGGATTGGCTCACGCAGGACGGCGCGGCGGCTACGAACAACGTGTCGCACGAGGCGTGGCGCGCGCAGATGCTTGCGCGGCGCGCGCGACGTCTCGCACCTGTAGCCGCGTTCGCGAAGAAGTGGGTGTATTGCCGCCACTACGTCATGGGCGGCAGCCACTACGCGTACACAGAGGCGCTAAGCGATGCGAAGGAATGGCGCAGCTACGCAGCAATCGGGTCGTCGCTCTGCCTGGCGGAATATGATCCCTCGGGGCTGTGGAAGGAGACCGTGCTTCTTGAGACGAAGGAAGGATGCTTTCGCGACGTTGACGTATCGCCGGACGGAACGCGCATCCTCTACTCGTTCAAGGCAAGCGCGGACGGCGACGACTTCCATCTCTACGAGATGACGCTTGCCGACCGGAGCGTGCGGCAGCTGACGCACGGCAAGGCCGTTGCGGACTACGAGGGCTGCTACCTTCCCGACGGACGCATCCTCTTCAACTCCACGCGATGCATTCAGGTGGTGGACTGCGTATCGCGAAACGAGGTGAGCAACCTCTACCGCTGCGAAGCGGACGGCTCCAACATCACGCGTATCACGTACGACCAGGTCCATGACAACTATCCGGCGCTCGCGTGGGACGGACGGGTGCTCTACACGCGCTGGGACTACAACGACCGTTCGCAGATATTCACGCAGCCGCTCTTCTCGATGAACGCCGACGGCACGAACCAGCGCGCGCTCTACGGCGGCAACTCGTGGTTTCCGACGTCGCTCGTCCATGCGCGCGCCGTGCCGGGGAGCCAGCTCTTCTTCGGCGTCTGCACGGGTCACCACACGCTCCAGCCGGGCGAGCTGATGCGGTTCGACCCGCGCGAGGGGCGCGAGGAGGCGGACGGCGCGTGGCAGCTCGCGCCCCTCCGCCGCGCGAAGGCGCGGAAGGGCGTCGACATCGACGGGCAGGACGGGCGACTCGCGATGTATCCGTACCCGGTGGACGAGCGGAACGTCGTCCTCTCCTACCTTCCACAGGGATGGAAGCGCGACTCGCGGGGGCGCCCGCAGTATCTCGACAACAGGGCGCCGTTCGCGCTGTACTGGACGGACGTTGACGGGGCGCGGGAACTTCTTGTGTCGCAGAGGGGCAAGGCTCCGTGCGGCCGGCCCGTGCCGGTGCGTGCGCGGACGCTGCCGAAGGTCGCGGCCGTCCGTCCAGACGAGACGCTGAAGACCGGCATGGTGGCGGTGCAGGACGTGTATGCAGGCGAGGCGATGAAGGGCGTCGCGAGGGGAACCGTCAAGTCGCTGCGCGTGGTGTCGCTCCGCTACCGCCAGGCGGGAATCGGTTTCAACAGCAACGGCGGCCCAGGAGGCGGAGGCGTCTCGTCCACGCCGCCGGCGCTCGGCAACGGCACGTGGGACGTCAAGTGCGTGCTGGGCGAGGTGCCAGTGGCTGAGGACGGGTCGGTCGCGTTCAGGGTGCCCGTGCGGACGCCGATCTACTTCCAGCTGCTCGACGCGAACGGGCGCCTGGTGCAGACGATGCGGAGCTGGACCGTCCTCCAGCCCGGCGAGACGGCGAGCTGCGTGGGATGCCATGAACAGGCGAACGTCGCGCCGGATTTCAAGGCCGTGAAGGCCGCCGCGCTAGACGCGATCGCCGAGGTGAAGCGGCCGGCGCGCGGGTTCAGCTTCGCGAAGGACGTCCAGCCGATCCTCGAGCGGCGATGCGTACGCTGCCACAGTCCGCACAGCAACGCGGGCATCCCGGACCTCACGGGCGTGCCGGTGCGCGACATGTTTTCGTGCCGCAACTGGTCGCGCGCGTACCTGACGCT
>CAMIVJ010000362.1 GCA_946401765.1 uncultured bacterium
CCGTAGTCGGTATTATTGCTGCCCATGATGCCGCCCAAAGTGTCAACCGACGCGGGAATGACGACGGATCCGGAAATCTGCGTGGACTGGAATGCATAGTACTTGACGAACTGCAGCATGTCGCTGAACGCAAGAGTCCCCGTCATCTTGCTGCAACTGGAGAATACCGAATCGCCGAAAACCACAGCCTGCGACATGTCCGGATACACGCCAACCATGCTTGAGCAATTTGGGAAAAGTCCACCGGCAGTCGTGTTTCCCCAGAACTTCACGTTTCTGCCGCCGCTGAAGCCCGTCAGCGTTTTTTGATTGTTGAATGCGTGGGGGCGAATTTCCGTCACAGAGTCAGGAATCGTCAAGGTGCCGGTCAATTTGGCGGCAGTACCGTTTTGGCGAAAGCCCCCAATGCGATTTTGGTGACAGTGTAGTGCGTGCCGTTGTAGTCGAACTCCCACGGGATGAGAGAAGCGTCCACGGTTACGTTGACCTCGGCAATGGCTTTGTACGCCAAGTTGTCCCTGTCGGTGATGCCTTCGCAGGAGGTGTTGATGCCTAGCATCGCCGTGCCCGGCACCTCGCCCTCCGATCCGTACGACGCCAAATTCGGATCCGCTTCCGGCTCCAGCCGGGCTCGCCATGTATAGCCGTTGGCCTCGAATGTGATATTCTCCGTCGCGGCGTTCGCCGCCATCGGGAATGCCGCACTTGCCACGATTGCGGCGAAGGTAATCAGTTTGCTCATGTTCATTGAGATACACTCCTCTTCTTTCTCTTCTTTCGCGTTGTCGGCGAGCCAGACCACGCGGCCTGAAACGTACCCGCCGAACGCTCCTTTCCACAGTTTGGCGAAATTGTACTATACCCCCCCCCCGTTAGTCAAGGTTAACATTGGGAGTTTGTGACGCGCCCGCAGGGACGAAAATTCCCCGCCGGCAGCGCTTGTGAATCTCGCGGATTCAGTCAGCGGAGGTAATTGCAAAACCTCCAAAAACATCTCACGCCAAGTTCGCAAAGTACGCGAAGTTCTGTTTCATGGATGACTTTGCGAACTTAGCGGACTTTGCGTGAAACTAAAAAGCAGGTTTTGCAACTGGCTCAGCGAATAAATACACCCAGTCCTTCCGGGCGGCGTAGCAGAAGGCCCTTGCCGGTGCTGCTGAGGTAGTAGCGTTCGGCGGTCTCCGCGTCGAGGACGAATTTCACGGACGCGTCGGGAGCCTCGTCGCCCCACATCATCAGGTATCCGGCGAAGGCGCCACCTTCGTCCTTCGAGCCTGCAAGCTCCTTCAGCCCTTCGCGTCCCGCCAGGTTCACCGTCACCCTGGCGTTCGCCGCGAACGAGACGCCAAGATGCGAGGGCTTGACGCCTTGACTACCCGCGAAGGACGATTCCGCAGGGAGGGCGGTCGTTCTGCCCGAGAGGTCGATTGTCGATCCGTCCTGCATCGTGCAGCCGAAGAAACTGTCCGTATTGGGCACGAACGCGCCGTGCACGTTCAGCACCCCCGTTCCATCTGATTCGTTTCCTGCGTAGCTGACCACGTAGTCTCCCAGCTCGATCGTGATGTCTCCGCCTAGCGCAAGCGGGCTGCCCGACACGAACCTGACGGTTCTCATGTCGCAGCTAGCGTCGAAGCGCAGCCAGCCCGTGCCGGACGTCTCCAGCGTTCCGTTCGAGATGACGGAATATTTGGCGTACAAGATCCTGCCATATGCCATGGACGCCGAGAGCTTGTGCCCGCCGAGGTCGAGCGTTCCCCCGCCGAAGACGATGGCCCGCTGCACGTTCACGAAGGAGTCCTTTGTGAGCGTGCCTACGCCAGATCCGCCCCAGCCCGGCTGCTTCATCTCTATGCCGCTTGTGATGGTGCCGCCGTCGAGATCGATGGAAAGCGCGCCGTTGAAGTCGTAGTTGCCGCGCAGGTCGAAGAACGCGCCCTCGCCCACTACGATCTTTCCCGAACCGAACGCTGTATAGCCCTTCGCAGGTCTGTACGTGTCGTTCGCGCCGTTTCCGTCCGGCGGCTGCGCCGTGCCGCCCGCCACCAGCGTTCCGCCGGTGTACGCCTGCACCATGTGCGACACGAACGTGCCCGCGCCATCCTTCACCAGCTTGACGTTGCCGCCGATGACGACGCTGTCGTTGGCCATCCATCCCGCCGCGACATTCGCGCGCAGTTCGCCGGTCGTGCCGCCGTCCGAGTTGGTGATGGCGGCGTTTGCAGGGCGCAGCGACACCTTGTCAACGCCGCCTCCAGGGGTTGTCGCGCTGCGGCCGGCCCCGCGGAAGGCGACCGTGTGGATTCCGGCCGCAAGGTCCAGATCGATTGCGTTCTCCCGCCACGTCGTGTTGGGGCACGGCGCCGCCAGCACGGTTTCGCCGTCGACGACTGCGCCGACGGTAAGCGTGTTGTTGTATCCGCCGCTCCTTGCCGCAGTCCAGAACGAAAGGCGGTACTTGCCGGCCTCCGGCACCGTCACCTGCTGCGAGACCAGCGAGGACGAGTCGCTGTTCTTGTTGACCCAGTATCCTATGTGGAAAGCTCCGTCAGGGGCGTTCGCGCACCAGTTGCCGCCAGTCACCCAGAATACGGACGCATTGTTGTCGGCGGCCCCCTGGCTTTCCCAGGCCTTCGGATACACGGCCTCGGTGAAGCCCGACCTGCCGCCGGAGGGCGTGCCCGCGAAAGTCTCGAAGCTTCCGTTCTTGACGAGCTCCTCTCCGCGCCAGCCTGTCGCGTCCATTGAAAGGTCGTGCCCCGCGAGGTCGATCACGGCGCCGCCCGCGAGCGTCACCGGGCCGAGCGCGCTCCAGTCGCAGTCGGCGGAAAGCGTCTGAGACTCGGCGACCACACGCACGTTTTCGTCCACTGAGATTCCGCAGCGGTCGTACGCGCCGCCGGCCGACTGGACGAGGCGCAGGGACGACCTGCGGCGGAGCGAGACGTCGTCGAACAGCGCGCATGGGTTTGACGCGCCGCCCGTCCCGTCCGACCGGAACGCGATTTCGTGCGTGCCTGCCGTGAGCGCAACGTCGAACACCGTCTTCCGCCAGGCAACATCGCCGCATGTGGCGTGCCCAAGCGGCCGTCCGTCCACCTCCGCGTGCAGGCGCATGTTCTTGAATACGGCGTTGCCGGGGCGGCACGACGTCCAGAATGAGAGCCTGTAGAGACCAGTCGCCTCCACCGTCACGGTCTGCACAAGCGCCGCATCCCTGCCGGCGGCGTCTTTGCACCACCAGAAGACGGAAAAGCCGCCGTCGTGGGCGGAAACGCCGGAGCTCCACGTCTTGTCGTTGCTCTTGGCCCAACCGGACGACGCGTTTGCACCAAGTGCATATGTCCAGGAATCCGGCGCGAGGCCATCTGCGGCGAAGCCGCCGGACGTTCCGGAAATGGCTGCATTGAAAACCTCGAAACTGCCGTTGGCGACGAGATTTGCGGTGGACGAGACGATGCGGCCTTCCCCGGCGAGCCCGCCCACCCGGAGGTCGTGCCCGTTGAGGTTCACGACCACGCCGGCGTTTATCGTCACGGTGCCTTCCGAACTCCAGTCCTCGTCGGCCTCCAGCGTGTAGTCGGCCTCGATAGTCCTGCCTGCATGGAGCGCGCACGCACACGCCGCCATGGCCGCTGCAAACATGAATCTCGA